>NZ_JANSJH010000075.1:0-1603 GCF_047462495.1 Synechococcus sp. H55.2
GCGAAAAGTCAAGGGAAATCCGCTCGCCCGTGGGGGGATCAGCATGAGCGTCAGGAGGAAGCCGCCGTCTCAACCTGCTGTACCTGCAACGAAGCAATCGGAAAATGCCGCTCCAACAAAGCCGGGATCCCTTGCGGAGAAACGCCGCTGTAGCGAGCCTTGTCGGGCAGGAACACCACGTTCGGCCCCCGTTTGCAGTCCTTCATGCAGCCCACTCCCTGCACCCGAATGGTCTCTGGGTAGGCTGCCAAGTGTGCCTGTAGAGCCTGTATCACCGCCATCGCCCCCCGCCGACAGCAGTCGGACTTCTGACAGACCAAGACGACCCCTTTCCTCGCTTCCTCCGATCCGGGAGCGGCCTTCGGGGAAAACATGGCTGCTACCGGGGAAGCCTGGACAGGAACCACGCGGTAGAGCACCCATTTCTCCCGCCCCTTCAGCAAATTCACTTCCCGCTCCCCCGCAATCTGCACCCTATCCCCTGGCTTGAGGCTGCGGTAGAGCTCAGAGCGCAGCGGCTTGGGGATCTTGCCGGCAAACACTTCCGCTCCGGCCTGCCAGCGCAAGTACTTGAGCTTGCCATCCTTATCGGGAAGAAATCCCAGGAACCGACCCTCTGACTCAAACGGGATCCTTTGCTTAGCCAACTTGCTCATCTTGTCCCCCAGGCTCGGTGTTGAGCTGCCAACACGTCTCTAGGCTGTCCAATAACTCCCGCCGCCGCGCCGTGTATTGGCGGATCACGCTGCGCACCTGCAACAGGGCCAGAGGCGTGTCCACCTGCACCTGCAAATGGCCATCTCCCGTACAAACTGCCGGGATCCCCAACTCCAGCAGCCGCCGCCCAATGCGCCAGCGTTCCCCTAAGGGGATCTGCAAACAATAGCTGCCCTCAAAAGATACAGGGTTCATGGCTAGGAGCAAAACCTCGGCAAATAAATCTAAACCCAATCGGGCAGTAATGATATGAATTTTCAACAAATGCTTACAAAAATAAGTCCTCAGGTTTAAGGACAGGCCACCTGGCCGGCGAACCTGCCCCAGATCCTGACTAGGCTCTGCCGTCCATCAAGCCAAACACTAGGCTGTCGTTGGCCAGGAAGTGGTTGAGGTGGAAGGCCCGGTCTTCCGTCTTGAGCAGAATCTGCTCGTAGAGGTAGCGGGTGGCGCGATCCCCTAGGCTTTCCGCTTGGGCGGCTTGGCGCCGCAGCAAATCGATGATGGCCTGCTCTGCCGCCAGGTCATTTTGCAACATTTGCCGCGCCTCAAAAGCGCCATCCGGCTCAGGGGTAAAGCAGCAGAGGCGGGCCAAGGTGGCGAAGGTGGCTACCGGCACACCCCCCAGACCTTCGAGGCGTTCTCCCAGGTCGTGGACATGTTCCCTCACCTGCTCGTAGTGATCCTTGAACAATTGGTGTAGCGGGTAGAACTCGGTGCCCTCTACTACGAAGTGATGCTTCTGGTACTGCAAGTACAGCCCTTGGAAGCTGGCCAGAAGGGCGTTCATCCCCTCGCAGATCGGCTGGGTCACCTCCAGGCCGAGGGAGACAGGGTTGTTGCGCACGCTGTTGAAGGACTGGCGCAAGGTTGAGGTTTCAGACAT
>NZ_JANSJH010000075.1:1703-14851 GCF_047462495.1 Synechococcus sp. H55.2
GCCACATTCGCCAATATTCCAAGCAAGGCTGCCCAATCACCATCTACGATACACCTGGCATGGAATTGGCGGGAGACCAGAATATCCAGATCCGCCTCGAGGTGTCCCAACTGATCGACGAGCTGCGCCTCAAGGATCCCGAACATCACATTCACATTGTTTGGTATTGCATCCACCACGAGCTGAAGCGGCTGGAGGAAACCGAGCGCAAGTGGCTAAAGGATTTGGAACTCAAAGATGTGCCGGTCATCTTAGTCTTGACCCAATGCCTGGAATACCCCAATCCCGAAGAGAGCGAGTTTTTTCAGTACTTGCAGCGCCAAAATCTCCCTGTTCGCTACATTGTTCCTCTTTTGGCTAAGGACAAGGCTATTAACCGACACCTCACCGTCCCCGCCCACGGGCTAGAGCACCTAATCGGCTGCACCTCGGAGCTGCTGCCAGAGGTAGCCCGCCTTGCCTTTATCCGCCAGCAATTGCTGCGGGTGGATCTCAAGGCCGATGCTGCTTTTAAGTATGTATCGGGCTATGTGGCCAGCGCAGCGTTCATCGGCGCCGCACCTCTTCCTTTTGCCGATGCCCCTCTACTGGCAGCAGCACAAGTGGGCATGATTGCCAATATCAGCTTTATCTTTGGCTATAAAGCCTCCCCTTCTTTTTACTACTCTTTGATGGCGGCTTTGGCGGGAATTGGGGGCGCAGTAGTCACTGGGCGGGCCATTGTCTCAAACCTGCTGAAGTTGATCCCCGGCGTGGGATCCCTGGCAGGCGGCATCATCCAGTCCACCACAGCGGCTACCCTGACCCTTTCCCTTGGCCTGGCCTATATCGAGCTGATGAAGGCCATCGCCCGCGCCGAAATCCAAGGGATCCAGCTTTCCCAGGCCCAGATGCAGGAGATCTTTGTGCGCGAGTACCGAGAATATGCCGCTTCGGGACGCAAAACCCTCAAATAGGAGTGGACATTGGATCTGATTCTGGAGCAGGGGAAGGCTGCAGGGTCTCGAACCCAAAGGTGCCTTGGACTAGGTAGAGTGGCCGGCCTTTCACTTCTTCAAAAATGCGGCCCAGATACTCTCCAATCACGCCCAGGCTAATCAACTGGATCCCGCCCAAAAACAAGGTCATCACCGCCAAAGAGGCGTAGCCGGGCACGTCGGAGCCAAACAGCAAAGTACGAATGACGAGGAAAAGGCCATACAGCAGAGCCGCCAGCGAGATCGCCAAGCCCAGATAGCTCCACACCCGCAAGGGCCAAGAGCTAAAAGAGGTGATGCCTTCTATGGCTAGGTTCCACAGCCGCCAGTAGTTCCACTGGGTTTTGCCGCGAAAACGGGGGGCACGGTCGTAAAAAATGGCCACCTGCCGGTAGCCTACCCAGGCAAAGATCCCTTTCATAAAGCGAGTGCGCTCCCGCAGTTGCTTGATGGCGTCTACCACCTGCCGATCCAACAGCCGAAAATCTCCTGTATTGCGCGGGATCCGCACCTGGCTGAGCTGGTCAATGACCCAATAAAACCCGTTGGCGGTGAAGCGTTTTAGCCAGCTTTCCCCTTGGCGGCTGCGGCGCACGGCACACACCACCTGGTAGCCCTGCCGCCACTGCTGCAGCATTTCCGGGATCAGCTCTGGGGGATCCTGCAGGTCGGCGTCGATGGGGACAACGGCTCTGCCCGCAGCGTAGTCCAAGCCGGCGGTAAGGGCAATTTCCTTGCCAAAACAGCGGGAGAGGTTCACCACCTTGATGCGGGGATCCTGGCGATGGAAGGCAATAAGCTTTTCCAGCGTGTCGTCCTGGCTGCCGTCGTTGACACAGATGATCTCGTAGGGGATCCCCAATGGATCCAAGGTTAGGCGCAGGCGCTCGAACAGGTGATCCAGGTTCTCCGCCTCATTTTTGCAGGGGATGACAACCGAGAGCTCAGGGGCAGCAGTCTCAGAGGACATAGAAGAGCAGGGATCCCGTACCTGGCGATTATTCTGCCATCACGGGGTGCTATGGGTTTGCCGACATCTCCGCCACAATTGAGCGCAGCTCATCCTCCGAGATGCGGTAGACCTCGTTGCAGAACTGGCAAACCGCCTCTGCTCCCTTGTCGGTACGGATCATGTCGATGAGCTCGTCCCGCCCCAACATGCGCAGCGCCCCCTTCACCCGGTCGGAATTGCACTTGCAATAGAAGCGGATGGCGCGCATTTCCGGCGCGATCTTGAGATCCAAGTCGCCCAAGCAAATTTGCAACAGCTCCCGCAAACCGCCACCACAAGCCAGCATCGGGCTAAATTCCTCCACCTTGGCCAAACGGGCCTCCATTTCCGGGATCAGGCTGGCCGGCGCCCCTGGCATCAGTTGCAACAACACTCCACCGGCAGCCCGCACCCGCTGCGAATCGAGGTTGACCCCCAAAAGGACTGCCGAAGGGATCTGCTCTGAGGAGGAGAGGTAGTAGCTGATATCGTCTCCCACCTCTCCCGAAACCAGCTCCACCGCGCTGGTGTAAGGCTGGCCGTACCCCAAGTCCCGCAGCACATGGAGGTAGCCATAGCGCCCAACAGCTTGGCCCACATCCAACTTGCTCTCAGGGGTGAGGGGAAGCTCGATGGCCGGGTTGCTCACATAGCCGCGTACCGTGCCGTCCAAGCCGGCATCCACCCAGATGTTGCCCAAGGGGCCATTCCCTTTCAGTTGCAGGTTAATCCGCGCCTGGCGTCGCTTTAGGTTGGCCGCCAGCAACAGGGCTGCGTTCATGGCCCGCCCCAGGGCCACCGTCGCCACATAGGAAAGCTTGTGCCGCTCCCGGGCCTCTTGCACCGCCTGGGTAGACACCAAGCCCACCACCCGAATCTTGCCCTCCGCCGCCGTGGCCCGGATCAGGTGATCCGGCAGAGATGAGGGAGCAGCCTCAGAAGGATCCTGAGAACCTTTCGCTCGCTTCAATCGTTCTGACCCAGAGACATCCGTCATCGCAACCTCAACGCATGTCCTAAAGCAAGCCTGCAGGGATCCCCTGGCGACTTAACTTTCACCCTCGATTGTAACCCCTCTCTTGCCGGACTTGGGGGAGAGCACTCTCCTGTTGGGGTGGGCATGAGACCGTCCCTTTTCTGGGAGAGACTTTAAGAAGTGTGAAGATCTGAGATGGTAGACGGCAAGCATATCGGAAAATAGCTTGCGGGTATGCTCGTCATACTCTTTAAAAAATCGACTTGAGGATGGATATCCATGAGTGTTGTTACGAAATCGATTGTGAACGCGGACGCGGAGGCCCGCTACCTCAGCCCGGGGGAACTGGATCGAATCAAGTCCTTTGTTGCCTCGGGTGAGAAGCGGTTGCGCATTGCTCAAGTCTTAACCGAGTCTCGTGAGCGCATCGTCAAACAAGCTGCCGACCAACTCTTCCAGAAGCGCCCTGACATCGTCTCCCCAGGTGGCAATGCTTACGGAGAGGAGATGACGGCGACTTGCCTGCGGGATATGGACTACTACCTGCGCCTGATCACCTACGGTGTCATTGCCGGCGACGTCACCCCCATCGAAGAGATCGGTCTGGTGGGTGTCCGCGAGATGTACAACTCTTTGGGCACACCCATTCCGGCGGTGGCCGAGAGCATTCGTCAAATGAAGCAGGTGGCCATGGGTCTGCTCTCTCCCGACGATGCGGCTGAAGCCGGCTACTACTTCGACTTTGTGGTGGGGGCAATGAGCTAGTCCCTCATTGTTTTTGCTGCACAACCGTTTGCTGTTCACCGACTTGATAGGAAGCTCATCATGCAAGACGCGATTACCGCTGTGATCAACAGCTACGATGTCCAAGGCAAGTATCTGGACAACTCGGCCATGGAGAAGCTGAAAGCTTTCTTCGCCACGGGCGAGTTGCGGGTGCGGGCGGCTGCCACCATCGCGGCCAATGCCTCCACCATCGTCAAGGATGCGGCTGCCAAGGCCTTGCTGTACTCTGATCTCACCCGTCCCGGTGGCAACATGTACACCACCCGTCGCTATGCCGCTTGCATTCGCGACATGGACTACTACCTGCGCTACGCCACCTACGCCATGCTGGCCGGGGATCCCTCCATTCTCGATGAGCGGGTGCTGAACGGGCTCAAGGAGACCTACAATTCGCTGGGAGTGCCCATTGGGGCCACCATCCAGGCCATCCAAGCCATGAAAGAGGTAACAGCCGCTCTGGTGGGTGCTGATGCCGGCAAGGAAATGGGTGTGTATTTCGATTACATCTGCTCTGGTCTGAGCTAGCTACCAGCGCCATTGCTTCGGCGTAAGGTTCATTGTCCAACGAGCACGACGGGCGACTTGCCGCAGGGATCTGGTGTGCTGATGGGGGTACGCGAGCTTTCTGAGGTAGGTCGCCTGTTTTGCTGGTCAAGACGGCCCATTTCGTTGTTGAGCGGGGATCCCATATCATGCGCATGTTTAAGATCACGGCCTGTGTGCCCAGCCAAACCCGGATTCGCACCCAGCGGGAGCTGCAAAACACCTACTTCACAAAGCTGGTGCCCTACGAAAACTGGTTTCGGGAGCAGCAGCGCATCCAGAAATCGGGTGGCCGTATCCTGAAGGTAGAGCTGGCCACGGGCAAGCCTGGGATGGACGTAGGACTGCTGTAGTTTCCCTATCCCTTTGTTTCTTTCCCTCAGATACTGAGAATAGCCCTCTCCAGATCCGGTATGCCCAGCTCCAAAAGATGTGCCCTTGGGGCTGGGGTGGCGGATCTGGTTGTTTCATGGGAGGGATAGATGTTGCCTCATGTGCCGGCCCGGCTGGAACCGATCATCGCTGCTTACAACCTGAGCAAGGTTTACCCGGTGGCCATCAAGGAGCCGGGAGTGGTGGGCACCCTGCGCCACTTCTTTCGCCGCACCTACCGCTACATCCCGGCAGTGCAGTCCATCAGCTTTCAGGTTCAGCCGGGGGAGGTGGTGGGGTTCTTGGGGCCGAACGGAGCAGGCAAGACCACCACCCTCAAGATGTTGACCGGCTTGATCTATCCTTCTGGGGGCACGCTGCAGGTGGTCGGCCACGTGCCCTACCGGCGCGAGCCATCTTTTTTGCGGCAGATCACCCTGGTGATGGGGCAGAAGCAGCAGCTCATCTGGGATCTGCCGGCGATAGACTCTCTGCGGATTAACGCCGCCGTTTACGAGATCCCGGAGAAGGAGTTTCGCGAACGGGTGGGGGAGCTGGCGGAGCTGCTCAACTTGGCAGGCAAGCTGAAGCAGCCGGTGCGCAAGCTTTCCCTAGGGGAGCGGATGAAGGCGGAGCTGTTGGCGGCCCTGGTGCACCGCCCGCAGATCTTGTTTTTGGATGAGCCCACCTTGGGGTTGGATGTCAACGCCCAGGTCAGTGTGCGGCAATTTTTGCGGGATTACAACCGCCGCTACGGGGCGACGGTATTGTTGACCAGCCATTATATGGCCGATATCACCGCGCTGTGCCAACGGGTGTTGGTCATCAACGCGGGGCGGCTCATCTACGATGGTGACCTGGAGGCGCTGCTGGAGCGCTTTGCCCCCTACCGAGAAGTCAAGTTGGAATTGGCCCGTCCTTGCTCTGTTGCCCAACTGCAGCGTTATGGGGAGGTGCGCAGCGAGGGGGATCCCGACGGCTGCGAGGCGCGGCTGTGGGTGCAGCGGGAGCAGCTTACCCAGACGGTGGCCCAGTTGTTGGCGGAGCTGGAGGTGTTGGATCTAACAATAACAGATCCGCCCATCGAGGAAGTGATCGGGCGGGTGTTTGCGGATGGGATCCCTTTGGCCAGCCCATAACAGTGTTGAGTTGCTTGGATGGCTATAAAGGATCCCGTCTCGCCGCGCAAACCGCTTGGCTGGATACGGGATTGCCACCCTCCCATCAGATTTTTTGAGTAGCGGCCTCCCGCTGTTCAGGGGTAGAGCGCGCCGCGTGCAGGGCAAAGTAGAGCTTATTGAGGGCATTCATGTAGGCTTGGGCCGAAGCGACAATGATGTCGGTGTTGGCGGCATGGCCGGAGAAGATGCGGTCTTCGTGGCGCAGGCGGATGGTCACTTCCCCGATGGCGTCGATGCCGGCGGTAACCGATTGGACGGAAAACTCGATCAGCCTGTTGGGGATGTTGACAATGCGGTTGATGGCCTTGTACACCGCATCCACCGGGCCTGTGCCTACGGCCGCATCTACCCGCTCTTCCCCCTCAGGAGTGATCAGGCGCACCGTGGCGGTGGGAGCCTCGCGGTTGCCGCACACCACTTGC
Source organism: Synechococcus sp. H55.2 (assembly GCF_047462495.1). Classification (NCBI taxonomy): domain Bacteria; kingdom Bacillati; phylum Cyanobacteriota; class Cyanophyceae; order Synechococcales; family Synechococcaceae; genus Synechococcus; species Synechococcus sp. H55.2. The sequence goes on from NZ_JANSJH010000075.1 coordinate 7,952, forward strand.
ACATGCTCTAGACGGTAGAGTTCGGGCACCGAGCGAGTTTCGTCGTTAACAATTGCTTCCAGATCCAGATCGGAGATTTCTTTTTTCTTGTCGGCCAGCTCTTTGAAGCGCAAGAAGGCTTTGTTCAAATCCTGCTCCGACAGCTCGAACCCCAGTTCTTTCAAGCGAGTGCGGAAGGCATTACGGCCCGAGTGCTTGCCCAACACCAAGGTGCTCGATTGCAGGCCGATGGTCTGGGCGTCCATGATCTCGTAGGTCTGGCGGTTTTTGAGCATGCCGTCCTGGTGGATGCCCGATTCGTGGGCAAAGGCGTTGGAGCCGACGATGGCCTTGTTGGGCTGCACCAGCAGGCCGGTGAGGTTGGAGACCAGACGGGAGGTGCGGTAGATCTCCTGCGTTTTGATGTGGGTGAGGGGCTTCTCGGAGTCTACGGGCAGGCCGAAGTAGGGGTTGAAGTAGCTGCGCCGCACGTGCAGGGCCATCACCAATTCTTCCAGCGCCGTGTTGCCGGCCCGCTCGCCAATGCCGTTGACCGTCACTTCCACCTGACGTGCGCCTTGCTTAATCGCTTCCAGGAAGTTGGCCACCGAGACGCCCAAGTCGTCGTGCCCGTGCACAGAAAGGATCGCTTGCTTGATGTTGGGCACGTTCTCGCGGATGCCCTTGATCAGTTGGCCGAACTCCTCCGGCATGACGTAGCCGACGGTGTCGGGGATGTTGATGGTTTTGGCTCCCGCCCGAATGGCTGCCTCGATCACCTGGTACAGAAACTCCGGATCGGAGCGGGTGGCGTCCATCATGGAAAACTCCACATCCTCCACGAAGGACTTGGCATAAGCCACCATCTCTTCGGCAATTTGCAGCACTTCGGCGCGGGTCTTGCGCAACTGGTACTTGAGGTGAATGTCGGAGGTGGAGATGAAGGTGTGAATGCGCGGCTTGGCGGCAGGCTTGAGGGCTTCGGCGGCTGCCTCAATATCCGGCTTGAGGGCGCGGGCCAGGCTGCAAATCACAGGGCCATCGGGGGTGCCCACCTGTTCGGCCACCTTCTGCACCGCCTCGAAATCGCCAGGGCTGGCATAGGCAAACCCCGCTTCGATGATGTCCACTCCCAGCCGGGCCAGTTGCCGGGCAATGGCCAGCTTTTCTTCGGTGTTGAGGGTGGCGCCGGGGCACTGCTCCCCGTCGCGCAGGGTGGTGTCGAAAATGAGCACGTGATCGAGGGCTTGGCCATCAAATGCAGCGACCGCGGCAGCATCCATAACGGTTACTGGGATAACGAAACATTGCCAACCTTTATTCTGACATTAGTTGGCAGGGGTTCTGACCCTGCTGGGGGGAGATTGGGGTGGTCTCTGTTGGAATGCCGGTTGGCTTGGGTCTTGCAATTTTTCTCCTGGGATCCCCGGCGGCAGGCGGATCCCGAAGGCGCAAGCCAGCAGGTGTTCGTATTCTTTCTCGTCCTTGAGGGGGCGTTCCCGGCGGCCTTCTGGGGTGGTCTCGATCCATTTAAAGAGGGAGCCATCGGCGCGGGCGGTGAGGGTGATCCGTCCGCTGGGGGTGGCCAGGCTGCACAGGCGCAGGCGGGTAAACCTGGATGCCGGCGACGTTTGGTGGAAGCGGCACATGGGCTCGAACTCCTGCAGTTGGCGCGGGATCCGATCCAGCAGGAAGAGGGTTTTCCAGGTGCGATCCGGTCGTTCCTGTTGAACCAGCCAGTAGCGTGCGGGAGCTGCGGGCCAGGGGGTGAGGCGGTAGCGCCCTTCCGCCTGGGCTTGGATGCTGGGATCCCCCAACCGCAACGGCTCCCGAAAGGCATCTCCATAGCCCACATCTGCCAGCCATGTTTCATCGCCGCAGCTCACCTGCAGGGCCAGATGGTCGCATTCGGGGCCAAAGCAGCCATCAGGCTCCGTCCGAGTAGCGTGAACGGCCCGGCTCACCTGTCCCGAGAGCAGATGGACCGAAAACCCCATCCCCTGCAGAGCAGCGGCCAGCAGGCTGTTCAGTTCAAAGCAAAAGCCGCCCCGCCGCTCGCGGACGATTTTTTGGAACAAGAAATCCCGCTCCAGGCGAATGGGGCGACCCCAGTGAATATCCAGATTTTCAAACGGCACCCGCAGCAGGTGGGCCAGGTGGATTTGGCGTAGGGTTTGCGGGGTGGGCTGGGTGGGGCCGACGTAGCCAATGCGCTCCAGGTAGGCCCTGATTTGGGCAGGCGTCAGCGGCTCTAGCATCAGCACGGGAACCCGTTGGGTTGGCGGCAAGCGAGCATCTGGCCTACCCTAGCCTTACCGCAGCTCCCCGACCAGAGCCAGAAGAACAGTTTTACCCCTGCTGCAAGACGGGCAATTTTTTCGCTCTCAGCCTCGATTTTGTAGCCGCCGACACCCCCCTATCGGCAGAAGATGAAGTCGTATTGATACCGCCGGTCAGCAGGGGCTGAACAGGAAGAATAAAGGGAGAATGCTACGATAACGTCAAGAAAAAAAGAAGGCGAAGCGTTACATGGCAGAATACACTCGGTCGATTTCCTTTTACGGGCGGGAAATTGACATCAATATCGGGCTGATGGCTCCCCAGGCAGGGTGTGGGGTCTGGCTGACTTCGGGCGAAACTTCGATTCTGGTCACAGCCACCCGGCAGGCGGGGCGGCCTGGTGTCGATTTCATGCCCCTGTTGGTCGATTATGAAGAGCGCCTCTACGCCGCCGGACGGATCCCGGGGGGATACTTGCGGCGGGAAGGTCGGCCACCGGAACGGGCCACTCTGATCTCTCGTCTCATAGACCGACCCATTCGTCCGTTGTTCCCGGAATGGCTGCGGGACGACGTGCAGGTGGTGGCCACCACCCTCTCGGTGGACGATGCAGTGCCGCCCGATGTGCTCTGCATTTTGGGAGCCTCGTTGGCGATTCACGGCGCTCGCATCCCCTTCAACGGACCGGTGGCGGCAGTGCGGGTGGGCTTGGTCAAGGATGAATTTATCCTTAACCCCACCTATGCCGAAATTGAGGCCGGCGACCTGGATCTGGTGGTGGCCGGCTGTGCCGATGGCGTGATCATGGTGGAAGCGGGGGCCAACCAACTGCCGGAGAAGGACATAGTGGAGGCCATCGAGTTTGGTTTTGAGGCCATTCAAGAGCTGCTCAAGGCCCAACAGCAAGTCTTCGCAGATCTCAACATCACTCCTGTAGAGCTGCCCCCTCCCCCTGTCAATGAGGAGCTGGTTGCCTTTGTGGCAGAGCAGGCTCAGGAGGGCATTCGCTCTATCCTCAGGCAGTTCCTGGACAAGACCAGCCGCGAGCAGCAACTGGAGGCGATCAAGGCTAAGCTAGAGGCCCAAATCCAAGCGCGGCCAGAGGGGGATCCCTTGCGGCTTTATCTGCTGGAAAACCCCAAAGAATTGGACAATCAGTTTAAGGCCCTCACCAAGAAGCTGATGCGCCAGCAGATCCTGCGGGAGGGGGTGCGGGTGGATGGGCGCAAGCTGGACGAGGTGCGACCGGTCTCTTGCCGGGTGGGTTTGATCCCGCGGGTGCACGGCAGCGCTCTGTTCAACCGCGGCCTCACCCAAGTCCTTTCCATCACCACCCTCGGCACTCCCGGCGATGCCCAGGAGCTGGACGACTTGCACCCGGTGGATGAAAAGCGCTATATGCACCACTACAATTTTCCGGGCTTTTCGGTGGGGGAAACGCGGCCCTCGCGCTCGCCGGGACGACGGGAGATCGGCCATGGGGCGCTGGCCGAGCGGGCCTTGGTGCCGGTGCTGCCCAGGGAAGAGGAGTTTCCCTATGTGGTGCGGGTGGTGTCGGAGGTGCTTTCTTCCAACGGCTCTACCTCAATGGGATCCGTCTGCGGCTCTACTCTGTCCCTGATGGACGCGGGGGTGCCGATCAAAGCGCCAGTCAGCGGGGTAGCCATGGGCCTGATCAAAGAGGGGGATGAGGTGCGCATCCTCACCGACATCCAGGGCATCGAGGACTTTCTGGGCGACATGGACTTCAAGGTGGCCGGCACACGGGCCGGGATCACCGCTTTGCAGATGGACATGAAAATCACCGGCATCACCGTGGATGTGGTGGAGAAAGCCATCCAGCAGGCCAAGGCCGGGCGGGAGTTTATCCTCGACAAGATGCTGGAGGTCATCCCTGCCCCTCGACCCCAGTTGGCCAAAACAGCCCCCCGTCTGCTCACGTTCAAGGTGGATCCCGAGGATATCGGCAAGATCATCGGCCCTGGTGGCAAGACGGTGCGCGGCATCACGGAAGCGACAGGTGCCAAGGTGGACATCAGCGACGATGGCACGATCACCGTGTCCTCCTCGGTGGGCAGCCAGGCGGAAGCGGCGCGGGCGATGATCGAAAACCTGGTGCGGCGGGTGGAAGAGGGGCAGGTGTACCTGGGCAAGGTGACCCGCATCATCCCCATCGGCGCCTTTGTGGAGTTCTTGCCGGGCAAAGAAGGCATGATCCACATTTCGCAACTGGCGGAGTACCGCGTCACCCGGGTAGAAGATGAGGTTGCTGTGGAGGATGAGGTGGTGGTCAAGGTGCGCAGCATCGATCACAAAGGCCGCATCAACCTCACCCGTCTTGGCATCAGCCCTGAGGAAGCCGCGCGGGTGCGCAACCATCACCCCTGAAGCTGCGGTTTCCCCCCAGCAACTGGGATCCCCTCGACAGCCAGAATGGCAGAGAAAGCTCCCTCTTGCTTGCTCGCGTCTGCAGTGCCGTTCGCTCCTGACTTTCTCACGGCTCAAGATCCTGTTTCTCAAGCTCGGCCGTCGCCCTCGCGGCGGAGGCTGGGTTGGGCCTTGGCTTGGGGCTTGGGGTGGGCCACCCTGCTCAACCTTTCTGCCCAGCATCCGTTGTTGCTGCGGCTGGAGAGCGACTCCCAGGAATGGCTCTACGCCCACCGCGGCCCTCAGCAACCTTCTCCAAAAGTGGTGATCGTCGGCATCGATGGCCGCATCGATGGGCAGGGAGAAAATGGTGATGGCCAGCACAATGTTGACTTTCTCCTGGAACGGGCGAACTACGCCGGCCTGACCTTGCGCCTGCTGGAAGAGGCCGAGGCCAGGGTGGTGGTGCTGAACCTGCCCAGCAGCTTTGTGGTGCCCCAAAACCTGGGCAACGAAAACCTGGATGCCCCCTTGCGGCAGGTGGTGCAGCGCTACCCGGATCGCTTGGTTTTGGCCACCCGCAGCAGCGAGAGCTTTGGCCGGGCCGAGATCAACATCTACAACCACTTCTTGCCCTTTTCGTCCTTGCGACTGGAGTATTTGGTGCCGCCAGAGCACGTGCAAGGGGTGGTGCAATACCAAGTCGATGGGGCCGGGATCCTGCGCCAGGCCCAGTTGCGAGGGCTCTACCTGCGCCGCGACAGCCAAGAGGAGCAGATGTTTGCCTCTGTGGAAGCGCTGGCTTTTGCCAAGTACGACCCGGAGCGGGCCAGCCGCTGGTTTCGCCAGCGGGGTTTGCAGCCAGTTCAATTCAACCCCCTCGGATCCCAGCACAGCATCCCCATCATTCCCATCGAGCAGATCTGTCCGCCGGTGATCCCCCAGACGGGATCCGGCTCCCCGACGCTCAGCCCCGGCCAAGCCTGCCGCGGCCAGGAAGGGATCCCTCCCCTCAACCCCAAAGTTGCCGACCAATTGCGGGACAAAATTGTCCTGGTGGGCTTTGTGGGCGGCTACCCAGAGACCTTCCCGGTGCGAACGGCGGATGGATCCCAGATTGCGGCAGTGGAGCTGCAGGCGCAAATCTTGTCCAGCCTGCTCACCGGAGACGTGTACCACTCCCTGCCGTCAGGGCTGGCAGGCGGGGTGGTCTTGCTGCTGGGAGCAGGGACGGGACTGCTCTTGGTACTTTATCGCCCCTCCCTGCGACTGAACCATTGGGACTGGCAACAACAGGGGTTTCTCCTGCGGCCCCTGGTGGGGCTGGCCGTTTACGAAGGGTGGGCTGTGGCCCAGTTTCTGCTGTGGCGTTGGGTTTGGCCTTTCGTTTTGCCGGCCTTGGCCAGTGGGTTAACAGGGGTGAGCCTGCTGCTCACTCTGGTCATTGTGGAGAACCAGGAGCGGCTTTTGGCTCAACAACAAGAATTGGAGCGCTTGCGCCGAGCCGAACAGGAGGCCGCCGTCGACCAGGCCCGCAAGCTGCTCTACCGAGTAGCCACCGACATTCACGATCGCGAGCTGCAGGAGCTGAAGGTGGTGATGGACGACCTGGAGAGCCTGCAATGGCAACAGCAGCAGGGGAAAGACTCTGACCCCGCCATCTACGATCGCCTGCTGGAACAACTGGAGAGGATCGGGCGGGGCATTCGCGAGCAGCTCAACGACGTGCGCACCCTGGCCACCAAGCTGCATATCTCCCCCAGCTTGCGGGAAGGCTTGCACCGGGGCATCGACACCTATCTGGACGAGCTGATTCAGACGGGCAGCCTGACCTTGTCCGTAGAGCGCCACCTGCAACCTCTGCAGGAGCCCAACACCAGCGAGTGGTTCGACCAACGGGAGGACATCTTGCGTTTTTTGCGCGAGGCCATCGGCAATGTCATCGCCCACGTACAGCCCCCCAAAGGCAGTGCTTCTTTCGTCAGGGTGTCGCTGGCACAAACGGAGCGACATTGTTGCCTATCGGTAGTCAATGACGGCGTTGAATACGCTCCCAGCCCTGGTGGCGGCTACGGCAGCAAGGCCATGAATACCATCGCCCGCTATCTACCCAAGGGATCCTGGCACCGCACCCAGACCCCAGAAGGCCATACCCACGTCGAGCTGCACTGGGAAATGCCCAGCCTTTATAGTCGTTTTAAACAAGATTAAGACACTTTGCCGCCAGCCCAAGCGCTCCGCGCCGCTCACGCGACCACCCCCAGCCCCTCTCCC
>NZ_JANSJH010000076.1:0-3109 GCF_047462495.1 Synechococcus sp. H55.2
GGCAGAGCCCTCCCGACAATCACGCTCATGGCGTATTCCAGGTAGGACTGCGCCATCTCCCGCTGCAGATCGGTGGAGATGATGCGTGCGGTCAATTCGTTGTCGCTCATGGGGTGGGGGTAGAGGTGAGGGATCCCGGCCGGCTTGGGCGCGGGCAGGGTGCAAGGTCAGAAGGTTGTTGCCCGCCAACAGTCGGCAACCTAGGGCAGTAACCCCAAATCCAGGTGTTTCCAGTCTACCATTCTGGGGTAGAGCGGCTGTCGGCAGGCAGCTCTGCTTGGCAGAGAGAGTTTCCCAAACTCGGCGCCGAAAGGGGATCCCTGAAGAAACTTATAGATAGAAATCTATTCTCTAGTCTAGTCTTTATGGTAACGCTCAATGGTAGCCTACCTACATAGTGTCGAGAGCGGTGGAGCATGCTGCAGCAAGCGAAAGAAGAGCAGGCCGGCGGTAGGAGATTTCTGGATTGGCAGCGGCGGCTAAGCCTAGAAAACTGGCGTGGGGATCTCTTCGGCGGCCTGACGACGGCGATTGTTTCCTTGCCGATGGCTTTGGCCTTTGGGGTGGCTTCCGGGGCGGGGCCGGTGGCAGGTTTGTACGGGGCGGTGTGTGTGGGCTTTTTTGCCGCCCTGTTCGGCGGTACCCCCACCCTTATCTCTGAACCCACCGGGCCGATGACGGTGATGATGACGGCGGTGGTTGCCAAGGTTACCGCCAGCTATCCGGATCAGGGGTTGGGGCCAGCTTTTACCGTGGTCATGCTGGGGGGCCTGTTTCAAATTTTGTTTGGATCCCTGAAGCTGGGCAAGTACATCACCCTCATGCCCTACAGCGTCATCTCCGGCTTTATGTCGGGAATTGGCTGGATCATGATTTTGCTGCAGATCCCGCCGCTGTTGGGCCACGCCAGCCAGGGGGGAGTGATCGGGTCGGTGCAGAACCTGCCGACCTACCTGCTTAACCTCAAGGTGCCGGAACTGGGGTTGGGGCTGCTGACGCTGGCCATCCTCTTTTTCTATCCCAAGCCCTGGCGACGGGCGGTGCCGCCCCAGTTGGTGGCCCTGGTGCTGGGAACGCTGGTGGCCAACTGGTTCATGGCTGACTGGGAGTTGCGGCGCATTGGCCCCATTCCCACCGGCCTGCCTCAGGTGCAATGGCCGCAGTTGCCCTTTTCATCTTTGGCCAGCTTGGTGTTGGACGGGGTGGTGCTGGGCATGCTGGGCTGCATCGACACCCTCTTGACGGCGGTGATTGCCGACAACCTCACCCGCACCCGCCACGACTCTGACCAAGAGCTGATCGGGCAGGGGATCGCCAACCTGGTCTCCGGCTTCCTGGGGGGCTTGCCGGGAGCGGGGGCGACCATGGGCACGGTGGTGAATATCCAGTCAGGTGGGCGTACCCCTTTAGCCGGCATCACCCGCGCCCTCATCCTCTTGATGGTGGTGCTGTTTGCCGCTCCCCTCACCCAAGGGATCCCGATGGCGGTGCTGGCGGGGATCGCCTTTAAGGTGGGGGTGGATATCCTCGACTGGAGCTTCCTGAAGCGGGCCCACCGCCTCTCCCTCAAAGGGGCGGCCATCATGTACGGGGTGATGTTCATGACGGTGTTCGTGGATCTCATCGCCGCCGTGGGAGTGGGGGTGTTTGTGGCCAATTTGCTCACCATCCAGCGCTTGAGCGAGCTGCAGTCGGAAGAGGTGAAAGCCATTACCGATGCCGATGATGCGGTGGATCTCACGCCGCGGGAAAAGGAATTGCTGCGCCAGGGCCGCGGCCAGGTGCTGCTGTTTTACCTGAGCGGCCCGATGATCTTCGGGGTTTCCCAGGCCATTTCCCGCCAACACCAGGCGGTGGCTTCTTGCCAAGCTTTGGTGGTGGATCTGTCGGATGTGCCGATGCTGGGGGTTTCGGCGACGCTCTCTCTGGAAAATGCCATTCGTGAGGCCCTAGATCGCGGCAAGCAGGTGTGGATTGTCGGGGCCAGGAGCCGGATCCGACAGCGCTTGGAAAGCCTACGTTTGCCCTTGCCGGCAGAGCGGTTTGTGGAGAGCCGGGAGGCCGCTTTGGCCGAGGCCGTCGCCCAGTTGGGCTTGGCGGCAGAACCCAGTCCCCTGGTTTGAGCCATCCGATGAGCCCAACAATAAAGCTGTAGACTTCGTTTGCCGGATCGGGGTCGGGCCTGAGTCTATGCAATGGAAAGGTCGGGTTGCCTACTTGGCAACCCTGCATCGCAAGGAGCAAGTGATTGGCCCCCTCTTGGCCCAACACCTGGGGATCCAGGTGCAAGTGATACCTCTCGACACCGACCAACTGGGCACCTTCTCACGGGAGCGGCCCCGACCGGGGGATCCCATCCACACCCTGCGCCTGAAGATTGAGAGAGCCCGCCAAGTTTGTCCTGCCCCCTTGCTTTTGGCCAGCGAGGGATCTTTCGGCCCCCACCCCCAGCTTCCCTGGATCCCTTGGAACCAGGAGTGGGTCATGCTCAAGGTTTTTGAACCTGACGCGGATCCCTTGGAGCTGGTGGGCTACGCAGAAAGCACCCAAACCAATTTCAGCCATCGCTGGGTGCAGAGCTGGGCAGAAGCGCTCGACTTTGCCCGACAGGTGGGGTTCCCACAGCACGGCCTGATCGCCCTCGACCGGCCGGAAAAGCCCCAAGTTATCCACAAAGGGATCCAAGACGAAGCAACCCTAAAGCAGGTGGTGGAGGAGCTGCTGGCCCGCCAGGGAGGGCTGCACCTGGAAACCGATATGCGGGCCCTGTACAACCCAACCCGCCTGCAGGTGATTGCGGCAGCCACCCAAAACCTCATCGCCAAAGCCCAAAGCCTCTGCCCCGCCTGCGGCACTCCCGGCTACTGGCGCATCCGTTCCATCTCGGGGCTGCCCTGCGGCCAGTGTGGTGCCCCCACCCCTGTAACCAAGGCGTGGGTGTATGGCTGTGCCCGCTGTTCCCACACCCACACCGAGCCTGTGGCAGAGACCTGGGCAGATCCGGCTCAGTGCGCCTTTTGTAACCCCTAGCTTCCCGGCGCCCGCTCCAACTTGCTCGATGTCTTCCAGGGCAAGGCTTGGGAAACTTCCCATCAAAAAAGGGATCCGC
>NZ_JANSJH010000076.1:3209-14277 GCF_047462495.1 Synechococcus sp. H55.2
ATCGGCTGACCGAAGACTACACCACCCTTGGCACCCTCAATGAAGAGATCCGGGAAGGCAAAACCAAGCAAGAACCCGTTGAAGTCTTCATCGCCCGGATCGATGGTGCCAGCCGGCACCACATTGGGCAGGTTATAGTCAACGTTGCCCGCCGTAAACCAGCCGGACAGGATAATGCGGGGGCTCAGCTCCCAGTTGGCAGCCACTGTAAAGGCATTGACCCGAGCCGAGGGGGTGACGTCATTCCGGCGCAGCGGACCGCGGAAAAGGCTGCTGCCGGTAGCCAGGAAACCGGGGCCGCGGCTAGCGTCCTGCAGATAGGTGGAAGCAAATTGCAAATACAGCTCCAGATTTTCCGTCGGCAGAAAGCCCAGCTCCACCGTGTGAGCGCTGTCGTTACCGGTCAAACCGCTGTCACCGAAACCTCTGCCCAAGGTCTGGCCGCCGCGGGTGCTGTAGGCGTAGGCCAGACGAAACTGGTCGCCGAGGCGATAGCGGAAGCCAAACAGCGTGCCACTGGGCACATCTCCCGTGGAGTTGGGGAGGTCGGCAAAGTCGGAGAGGGCATCGAAGGGGACGCTGTATTGCAGGACACTGGACACCCCCGTGCCCGTGATGCCGGCGTAGATGGTGGCAGCGCGGTTAAAGGCAGGGAACTGATAGACCAACTGGGCCAGCGTGAAGGTGCCACCACCACCCCCTTGGAAGCCAACGCCCGGATCCCCTGCGAAGAAGGTGGTTACCGCATCGCGAGCCTGCAGACGAATGCGCAGACGGTCACGCCCAGCAAAGGAAGCGTCGAAGTTCAAGCGCACCCGGTAGGGCAGGGTCATGTTCGCCTGATTCTGCTCGGCCACCACCCTGTTGTTGACCACCCGGTCGTCGGTGAGAGCGCTGCCCAGGACAGCGGTGATCACTTGGGCATTCAGCTTGGTGACCGGGTTGAAGACCTTGCCCTTCAGGTCATTTACGTCGGCTTCCAGCGCGTCTACCCGTCCCCGCAGGGCTGCCAGCTCGGCGGCAAACTCCTCCTGCAGCCGCTGCAGTGTAGCCAAGTCCTCCTTAGAAACCTTGTCGGCCAGGCCGGCGGCGATCAGCTCGTTGATGCGATCCAAGCAGGCATTCATCCCGGCGGCAAACTCAAAACGGGTCATGGCCCGGTTGCCGCGGAAGGTGCGGTCAGGGTAGCCGGCAATACAGCCGTAGCGCTCGACCAGCGATTGCAGCGCCTGGAATGCCCAGTCGGTGGGCTGCACATCGGAAAGCTCAGAGATGGAGGTGACAGGCCCTGTAGCTTGGGCATAGGCCACTCCAGGGGTTAAGACTGCCGCTGCACCCAGGGTGCCAGCCAGCAGCGTTTTCCAGTAGTTCGTGTGTTTCGCGGGCATGTTTCTCTCCTTGTTTTTTGTCCTCACACCTGTTTAGCTGTGGCAACGTCTCCTAGCGATGCCCAACTGCCCAACTCTAGAGCGAGCCTGACAGTTGCGAATTCTAGAAGAACATAGTACAGCCCTGTCTTACATCGTCTACCACTTTACACACTTTTTGAGCGAGACTCAATGCGAGGCTCAAGGGCGGCAGACGCTCCAGGCCCTATACCCATTACTTTACCTCAGGGATCCGGCCCTGGCTAGCGGGTGTATCCTGAAGCTGAGCCACGGGCTAAGGCGGGGATGGGCGGTACCGGACTCGAACCAGTGACATCCTGCTTGTAAGGCAGGCGCTCTACCGCTGAGCTAACCGCCCCCTCGGCTCCCTGAGTCTAGCATTTCCTGAGGGGCTATTTCCCCATGCCCAGGCTCTGCGCCTTCTGGTACACCTTGCCCTCGGTCAAAAGGGAAGGGGCAATGCAGATCGCCACCTGGTGCATTTCCTTGAGGTTGGCGGCGCCCAGGGTGGCCATGCTGGTGCGCAGGGCACCCCAGAGGTTGTGGGTGCCGTCATCCAGGCGGGCGGGGCCGCGCAAGATCTCTTCCAGGGTGCCGGTGGATCCCACGCGAATGCGGGTGCCGCGGGGCAAAACGGGGCTGGGGGTGGCCATGCCCCAGTGAAAGCCGCGACCGGGCGCCTCCTGAGCGCGAGCCAAGGGGGATCCGATCATCACGGCATCGGCCCCACAGGCGATGGCCTTGCAGATATCCCCGCCGGTCACCAGGCCGCCGTCGGCGATGATGGGAACGTAGGTGCTGGTTTCGGCCAAGAACTGGTCGCGGGCGGCAGCGCAGTCGGCAATGGCGGTGGCCTGAGGTACTCCCACCCCCAGCACGCCGCGGGAGGTGCAGGCAGCGCCGGGGCCGATGCCCACCAAGACGCCGGCAGCTCCCGCTTGCATTAGCTCCAGGGCGACATCGTAGGTGACGCAGTTGCCCAGCACCACGGGAATGGGCATGGAGCGGCAGAACGCGGCCAGATCCAGCTTTTGCATGCCCTCTGGCACCTTGTGATGGACGGAAACCACGGTGGCCTGGACGAAGAAGAGATCTCCGCCTGCTTCCGCCACTAGGGGCCCATATTCAGCCGCATGGGCGGGCACGCAGCTAGCGGCGGCAATGGCGCCGGCGGCTTTGATCTGGCGGATGCGCTCTTGGATCAGCTCCGGCTTGACGGGCTCGCTGTAGAGGCGCTGCATCAGGGGAACAAACTCGTCTTTGCCGACCGCAGCAATCTGATCCAGCACCTCGTCGGGATCCGCGTAGCGGGTTTGGATCCCGTCCAGGTTCAGCACGCCCATCGCCCCCAGCTTGGAGAGCAAAATCGCCATCTTGACATCCACCACGCCGTCCATGGCGCTGGCGATGATGGGGATGGGCCGTTGGATCCCTCCCAGAGTGAAGTGGGTGTCTACCAGGCTGGGATCCAGAGTTCGCCTGCCTGGTGCCAGCGCGATCTCATCCAGCCCATAAGCGCGTCTTGCCTGCCGATTGCGGCCCAGTTGCACGTCCATTTTTGCCTTGTTCTGCGGATCCCTCGTTCTTATCATGCCGCCAAGGGGGGATCCAAGGCTAGTGAGGGTTGTGTTCTCTTGGCCGTGATTTGAATACCGCCCAGCGGTCGGAGTCGGGTAGCTTACATAGATAGGCTGTTTCCCGCTTGCCCGATCGTGGATATCCTGCGCAATGCCCCGCTGGGGATTTATCTGGAAGAGCCTCGCACCTGGCTACATTGCCTGGATCCGCGCGTGAAGCTGGCCTGGCTGCTCAGCTTCCTGCTCAGTCCCATTTTGGCCGGCAATGGCTGGCGCCTGGCGGTGGTGGCACTTCTCTTGCTCTTGACGGTGGCAGCCCGTCTGCCGCGCCGGGTTTGGTCAGGCCAACTCGCTCTGGTGTTGGCTCTCAGCCTGCTCACCTTTGGGATCACCAGCTTGGCCCCAGATGGGTTGGGGGTCTTTCCGCAGCCGCAGCGGCAGGATGTGCAGGTGGTGGGCTATGGGCTGACCGGGATCCCCGGCGTTCGCGATAGCCTTCACCTGGCTGCAGAACAGGGATCCCCAGACCGCGCCTGGCGCGAGCAAACCCGTGCCTGGCCAACGCCCTATCGCTACCGCTTGGTTCAATTGTCCCTGTTGGGGCGAACCTTTCAGGTGTCGCGCCGTTCTCTGTCGGTGGCCTTGCGGCTGGGCACCCTCATCTTTACGCTGCTCTATGCCACCAACTTGTTTTTGCTGACCACCGCCCCAGAGGAGATCACCGCTGGGATCGGCCAACTGTTGCAACCTTGCCAGCGCTGGGGATGGCCGGTTGCGGAGGTGATCCTCACCCTCACCTTGGCGCTGCGCTTTCTGCCGCTGGTGATGGAGGAGGTGCAAAACCTGGTGCGGGCGGTGCGAACTCGGGATGTGCGCTGGGGATCCCTCAGTTTTCGGGGCGGGATGCAAACCCTGCTGGCCCTGGTGGAGCGCTTTTTTGAAAACTTGCTCCTGCGGGCCGAACAGATGGCCATGGCCATGCAAGCCCGTGGGCTGACCGGCCCCGACCATCCCCTGCGCTGGCACCGCCTACAACTGCGGCGGCTGGATCGAGGGGTGCTGGCCTTCTTGCCCCTGTTTTGGCTGCTGAGGATCTTGTCTTCCTGAGGGCTGTGCTCTACGCTGGGCTCAGCGGCAGGAGCAGTCGGGAAACGGAGCGCCCATCCCCAGACAGATAGAAGGAGAGCTGACCTCCCATCCGCTGCACCACCCGTTGGCATAAGCTGAGTTCCAGGCCGGGGCTGGCCGCCAAAGGCGACTTGAGCAAAGGATCCGCGTAGATCACCCGCTCCGGCTCCAACTGAAGTGCCGCTGCCAGGTGAGGGTCAAAGCTGCCCTGATCCACCACCAGCAGCTCTGCATAGCCCTCGCCAGCCTGGCTCCACAGATCCAGCCGCCCCCCTTCCGGGCTGCGCAAAGCGGCGGCCACCAGCAGCTCCCAGAGCACCATCTCCAGGCGTCCGGGATCCCCCTGGATGGCCAGACTCATGTCCCCATGGGCCCGCGGCCACAGCTTGCGTCTTTGGGTCAGGCCCTCCACCCGGCGCAGGCTTTTGCGCACCAAAGTAGCCAAAGATACCGACTGCAACTGTGGCTGGATCTGCCAGGTTTCCGCCTGCAACAACGGCTCTGTGGAGACCGTCAGCTCTCGCAGCCCCTTGCCGATCTCCACCACTTTTTGCCAGCGGGTGGCTTCGTCGCCGGGGATCTCCGGCACCTGACCCAAGCGGCGCAGGCCGTCCAGGAGGGCATTCTGTAGGTCTAGCAGGCGGCGGTGTTTGTACCAGTTCAACTCCCTGAGCACCTCCTGCTGCTCTTGCAAAGTTTGCATCCAAAGCAAGCGCCGCAGCGTCCAAGCGCAGGTCTGGGCGATCAACATCACAGCCGCCCGCTCGTCGGGATCCCAAACCTTACCTGCCTCTGCCCCCAGGATCAAAACCCCCAGAGGCTCCGGCAGAGAGGGATCTGTCTCGCCCAAGGGCACCAGCAGCCAGGATCCCAGGCCGGCAGAATTGAGCCAGGTGCGGCTGGCAGCCGGGATCTCTTCTTGGGCAAGCTGAAGGGGCTCCCCCGCCTGCAGCACATAAGCCAGCAGCGGATCCTGGCGGTCGATCTCGGTGGCTCCGCTGGGGCAGAACTCAGGGGCAGCAGCAAAGGGCGGCTGTAACTGGGCCCGGCTCTCCCCCGGCTGCCAACTGACTACGAGAGCCAACGGGATCCCCAGCAATTGGGCCGTCTGTTGAGCGGTGGTGGTGTAGAGAAAGGACTCTATACTGCTGTCGCCAACGGGCGAGGTGTTCAGGTTTTGCAGGGCCAGACAGGTGGCGATCAGGCCCCTGAGCAGTTGTTCTTGCCGTTGTCGCTGTTGTTCCGATTGGAGGTGCCGCAGGAGCAACCCCACTTGTTGGGCGATCCCGCGCAGCAGTTGCCGTTCTTCCCGGCTCCAGGCCCGTAGCTGGGGGTGTAATACCAGGAGCAGCCCTTCCGGAAAGACAGCGTTGCTGACGGCGCCGCCGACCCGAGTATGGGTGAGCATGAGGGAGCGCACCCCCAGAGGGGCCAGTTCTTGCCGCCAAGAGAGCAGGCGCAGATCTTGGTCGTAGTTTTCTGCCACCACCACCTCGCTGCGCAGCAGATCCTGCCAGTCTTGCTCGCTCAAGGGGCTAAACTGCGGCGGCAAAGCCTGCTTGCCTTCGCTGCGGTGCTCGTAGAAGAGGCGGGGGATGGGCCTGTCGGGATCCACCGTCAACACGGCCACCACAGCGGCCTTCAGGCGCTGCCCCAGGCCAACCACCGCTTGCTGGAGAGCCTGTTGCAGCTCTGCTGGGTTGTAAAGCGAACGGCCCACCTGGTGGACAAACTCTTGGTCGTCGGCCAACTGGCGAATGCGGCGATCCAGATTTTCCAGGGGGGCGGCCAAGGCCAGCCCATTGGCGGCAGCGGCCACCAACTGTCGCTCCACCGCTTGCCAGGTGCGGGGCAGCTCCGATTGCACCCAGATAAACCCCAGCAGATCCCTCTCCAGCAAAATCGGGGCCGCCAAAACCGCCTGAGCCCGCAACTGCTGCATCAGCTTGGGGGGAACCTCAGAGCGGGTCGTCCCCGTGCCGCCCACCACCACCTGGCCATCGGTGAGGGTGTAGTACATGTCCCCCAATTCCCGCAGCGAAAGGCCGCCATCTTTTGGCGACGCTGCTCCCGCTTTGGCCTCTCTGGACATGGGGGCAGGAGTGGGTGGCTGGCTGGGCCTAGCGGCGCTTCCATGGGGAACAAACCGCCCCTGGCTGCGCTCGTGCCAGTACACCTGAATATGGACGGCGCCCAGGAACGTCTGCAGCTCCTGCCTCACCAGGCTGACCCGTTCCTGCAGGGATCCCGCCTGGCGCATCGCCGTTCCCAACCTCAGAAGTAGATCCTCAAGGCGCTTTTCGGTCTGCTGTTGCCAAGCGTTTTCTAGCTCTTGCAGCGAGGCCGCCAACTGCCCCAGCAAAATCCCCAGCAGGGCCTTTTCGTCCTCGCGGGTGGTAACTCCCCACATCTGGGATCCCAGCATCAGGATCCCCAGGCAGCGCCGCCGCCCCACCGCCGAGAAGGGATAGATGAAGCAGCCCTGGATCCCGCCCAGGCGCCTGGCCTCCCGCTGCCAAAGGCCCATGCGCGGCTCCTGGGAAAGATCGGGCACGCTGATGGGCCGCTGTTCGATCACCACCTGCTCCAGGATCTCCCCCGGCTGCAGGGGATACAGAGCTCGCAAGAGCGCTTGATCGTCTTCCCGCAGGGTCACCCCCCCTTGGCCCACCAACTGGTGATTGGCATAGTCGTAAAGAGCAAGCCAGATCAGCGGCGCCCCAAACACCGCCCTGACATACTCCAGCGTGAGCTGAATGAGGGCGTTGGCATCGCTCTGCTCCCGCATCTGTTGCAAGGTTACTTGCAGAGCTACCCAGGGAGACAGGGATCCAGCTCTATCGGAATAAGGGGGAACAGACTGAACCATACCCGTGTGGATTGATTCTGCAGGTTAGCCAATGCCCTATAAAACCTTCTCAACTCCTCCTCTTCTTTGCCAAAAAGTTGGCCAAAGAGCCATGCAAAGGACTTGCACTGGCTGGGAATAACTATAACCCCCCGCTGAGGGGCTGGGTAGCAACAGGGGCAGCCAGGGCCTGCAGGTATTCAGGAAGGCCTTACTACTGGGATCCCCCGCAACTTGTGGGTGTGGGTCACCAAGCTGTGGACAAAGTGTTGAAAGCGCTGTTGTAGCTTCTCGTCTTTGAGATTGCCCTGCTCGTCAAAAGCGCTCCAAGCCCGACCAATGGCGATTTGCTCCGGGATCGCCCAGCCATGCACCCAACGCACAATTAAGCGCATCTGGTTGAGGGTGTTGCTGTTGCTCTCACCGCCCAAAACGCTGATCAACCCGAAGACCTTGCCCTCCAGGTGCTCAAAACGCAACAGATCCAGGGCATTTTTCAGGCTGCCGCTGATGCCGCCGTGGTACTCCGGGCTGGCCAAGAGGATCCCATCCGCCTGCTTCATGGTCGCCTGCAAGAGCGCCACATCAGGATAGTCCGCGTAGGATTCCGAGCCATCCGCAAAGGGCAGCTTCATCTGCCGCAGATCGAGAATGTGCAAGGGGATCCCCAGCTTCTCAAACTCGCGCCGCGCCACCTCCAGCGCTTGATAAGTCAAGGAATTGGGCCGCAAGCTGCCGCCGATGGCCACGAAACGAGCCCCAGAGGCTTCAGCCATGACGGCTTGCGAATTGACAGTAAGGGCTTGCAAAGTTGAAGGAGACATGAGCTGAGCTCCTGAGCAGGCATTAGTTACGTTTCAAACAATCATAACTCATACCAACTCTGCGTTGTAAAGATTGTTTGAGCTGCGGGGCTGCCTAAGGCTGGTGCATTCGCCCAAGGGTCGCGTGGCGAGAACAGTCCGATTCCTACTCGGAACTGGGGATCTGGGGCCAACGGATCACCTGCAGCAGGTTGGAAAAATCATCCCTCCAGACCGGATCTCCGGCTTGGGGCAGAAGGGGCTGCCAGCCCTGCAGAGCTCCAGGGTTGTTGGCCATCAGCACCCAGTGGGAGGGGGCCAGCCCTGCTTGTTGCTGGTCAGAGGACAGATCCCGGTGGGCCTGCTGCCAAGCCTGGAGCTGCAGGGATCCGGCCAGGCCGGCCAACACGGGGGCCAAGTTGAGGTGACGGTTGGTGATGTTGAAGAGCAGCCAACCCTGGGGCTTGAGCTTGCTTAGGTAGAGGGTCAGGGCCTCTAGGGTCAGCAAATGCACCGGCACGGCGTCGGAGCTGAAGGCATCCATCACCATCAAGTCATAGCTGCCCGCTGGGATCCTCTGGAGGCTGAGGCGGGCATCGCCGAGGATGACCTGCACCTGCGCCTGCTGGCTGGCCCAATCGAGATAGGAGAAGTAGCGGCCCGCCCAGTCGGCCACGGTGGGATCCAACTCGAAAAACGTCCACTCATCCCCCGGCTGGGCGTAGGCGGCCAACGTGCCGATCCCCAGCCCCAACACCGCAATGGCGGGCCGGAGAGCCGCAGCCTGAGCTCTAAACGCCGCAAACACCTGCCCAACCGGCCCAGACCGGGCGAAATAGGTCAGCGGCTGCAGGGCCTTTTGGGGATCCAGGTTTTGGCTGCCGTGTAGGGTGGTGCCGTGCAGAAGGCTGCGGAAGGATCCCTGCTCGGTCTGGTATTCCACGATTCGGTTGAGGCCAAAGGCGCTGCGCTGGCTGGCCACCACCTGCAGTCCCGGCATCAGCCAGGGTTGCCCCAGCAGCACAACCAACCCCGCCATCGTCCCCAGCCGCCGCAGCCATCCCCTCTTGCCCTCTCCTGTGAACACCAGCACCGCCCACCCCAAGGCTAAGCCCACGGCGGAGCCGCGGTGAAGCAGCGCCGGCAGGCGAAAGCGCAACAGCAGCAAGGGCAAGAGCAACCCCAGCCCCAGCCACAGGCCCACCCGCCCCCCCAGCACGGCCAGCGACACCCCCAAGAGCAGAGGATATTCCAGCACCGTCTCAAACACCTGCGGGGCCAAGAGGGCAGAGAACATCCCCCCCAAGCTCCCCCCCAAAGCCAACCACAGGTAAAACTGCGTCAACTGCTCCACCGGCGGGCGCCGGCAGGCCAACTGGCTGTGGCAGCCCCAGCTTACCAGCCCAAAGGTGACCAGATGCAGCAGCAGCAAAAAACCGGGCCTCACCCAGCCCAAGACCTGGGCCCCCACTGCCCCGCAGGCCAGAAGAGCCGTTGTTCCCAACATCCACTTCCTGGGGTGGATACCCCCAAAAGCCAGCATGAATGTCAGCAGATAAATCCCCAGGGGGATGGCCCACAACAGGGGCACCGCCGCCACGTCGGTGGTCAGCAAAGTGGTGACCGCCACCAACAGGCCTGCCGGCAAAAAAGCCAGCCCCGCCCAGCGCCAGCGCTCTCCCCAGGAGACTGCCAAGGATCCTGGGTCGGGATCCCCCACAGTGCTCTGGGCCGCTGACGCCAACAGCCCCACCCCGCTCAGCAGCACCAGGGCTGCCACCAGCGCGTAGGATCCCGTCCACAGGTGAGTTTGCCCAGCCAAAGACAGCCGGGGCTCCAGCAGCAGCGGGTAACCCAGCAGCCCGGCCAAACTGCCGGCATTGCTGGCCACATAGAGAAAATAGGGATCCCGCAGCCCCTGTTGCTCCGCGACCTTTCTTGCCGCCAACCCCCGTTGCAGCAATGGCGCCGTCGCCGACAGGAGAAACAGCGGCACCCCAGCTCCCAAAGCCAGGTCTGCCAAGAGGGCGAGAGGGGGCCACGCTCCTTCCGGCTGCAGGCAGAGCCCAAATTGAAAGGGTAAAAGCCTCAGCCCCATCAGCAGCAAGATCCCCTGGATCAGCACGCCCATCCTGGGATGCAACCCACGCCCCAGCCGGTCTGCCCACAGGTAGCCCAACAGCAGGGTGACCTGGAAAAAAGCCAGGCAGGTGTTCCACACCAGGGGGGATCCTCCCCACAGCGGCAGCAGCAACTTGCCCACCAACAACTGTCCCCAAAAGAGGCAAAAAGCGCTGCCGAACAAGCCGAGGCCAACCAGCCAAATCAAAGCCGACCCACCGCAAAACCCTCAACTGCCAGTATTGCCCAGCCTCCCCCGGAAACTTACAAAGAGATTTAAGATCGCAACGTTGACGCGAAGCCAGAGGCTCCCCATGCTTCCTTTGCCCACCGCACCCCCCATTGCAGAGCACCGCTGGCTCTGGCGTGACCAGTCCATTCGCTATCAGCAGTCGGGATCTGCCGGCCCGGCGGTGTTGCTGATCCATGGCTTTGGGGCCAGCAGCGACCATTGGCGGAAAAATTTGCCGGAGCTGGGGCAGCACTGTCGGGTGTACGCGGTCGATCTGTTGGGCTTTGGGGGATCCGCCAAGCCTCTGCCCGGCTCGCCTCTGCCCTACACCTTCGAGACCTGGGGATCCCTGGTGGCAGATTTTGTGCGCGAGGTGATGGGCCAGCCGGCCTATCTGGTGGGCAACTCGATTGGCTGCATTGTGGCTTTGCAGGCGGCGGTTCTGGATCCGGGGCAGGTTTTGGGAGTGGCGATGTTGGATCCCTCGCTGCGGCTGCTGCACGAGCGGAAACGAGCGCAAATCTCCTGGCTGCGCCGCTGGACCACTCCTCTGCTCCAATCCCTGCTGGGGTGGCCCCCCTTTGGTCGTTTTTTCTTCGCCCAGATAGCTCAACCCAAGGCCATTCGCAACATCCTCCTCCAGGCCTACGGACGCAAAGAAGCCGTTACCGAGGAACTGATCCAGCTTTTGCTCAAGCCGGCTTTGGAGCCAGGAGCGGCAGAGGTCTTTTTGGCTTTTGTGCGCTATTCTCAAGGGCCTTTGGCAGAAGATCTCTTGCCTCAGCTCGCCTGCCCCGTCTTGATCCTGTGGGGGGAAGCGGATCCCTGGGAACCCATTGCCCTGGGGCGGGCCCTGGCGGGGTTCCCTTGCGTGGTGGGGTTCATCCCCTTGCCAGGAGTTGGCCATTGCCCCCAAGACGAAGCCCCCGAGCTGGTCAACCCGCTGCTTTTGGACTGGATCCGGGATCCCA
>NZ_JANSJH010000077.1:0-5579 GCF_047462495.1 Synechococcus sp. H55.2
GGGGGTAGTCGTGTCAGGTAGCTTACTTAAGGTTATCCAGTTGCTCCGGCAAGTCGGGATCCGCTAATTTTAGGAGGGCAAGCCGCGCATCGTCCCGCACTCCCCAATCGGGATCGCGGCTGGCGCTTGTCAGCAATTGCCTTTTCAACATCGCGTAAACGGTGGGATCCTCGAGAGCCAGTTTCACCTGTTGCCCGAGGATCCCCAAGCTCCAGGCACAGTTGCCGCGGACTGCCGCCACCGGATCGTGGGCCAAACCCCGACAGAGGGCTGCCGCTACCTCCTGCAGAGCCGGGCCGGACAACACCTGAGCTTGGGCCAATTGTCCGAGGGCGCTGGCCGCCCAAAGCCGCACTGCCGCGATATCTTCGGCCAACACTTCCAGCAACACCGGATAGGCGCGGGGATCCTTAGCATTGCCCAGGGCCCACACCAGGCCTTTGCGCACATAGCCATTCCAATCCCGGCGCAGGCCTTGGATCAGCACTTCCACCTCAGCGGGATCCGGATTGCGACCCAGGGCATAGGCCGCTCCCACCCGCACCAACGGGCAGGGATCCCTGAGCAAAGCCAACAGGCGCGGGATGGCGCGGGGTTCTTCGATCTCACAGAAGGCGCGGGCCGCCTGCATCCGCAAACGGGGATCCGGATCCTGCAACTGCTGCAGCATCCGCTCCACATCCACCTCCGGCGGCGAGTGAGGTGGCAGCTCGTCTAGGGGTTCAAGAGGAGAAAAAGCGTCTTCATGCATGAAAAGGCGCCCACAGGTTGGTGGAGAGGGCGAGCACAAAACTCTCCCCTCCCCAAGCCACGACAGCCGAACCAGCAGCAGAGCTGCTGCCTATCATAAACCGCCGGGGGCCGCCGTCTGATCTGCTCCTGCTGGATACCTGAGCAAGTCCGCTCCTTCCAGCACCCGCGCCGAGCGGATCACATCCCCCACCTGCAGGCGCTCCACCCACTCCATGCCACTGGTGACATAGCCGAACACGGCATAGCGCCCATCCAGGATCGGCAGAGCAGAGAGGGCGATATAAAACTGGGAAGAAGCCGAGTCGAGAGGGCTGGAACGGGCCATGGCCACCGCCCCCAAGCGATGGGGCAAGGCCAGCTTGCTCAGGGCGATGGGATCCTCGATCAACGTGTTGTAGCGGGGGTGAGGCTCTCCGCGCACCTGGATCTCCAGAGGGATGGTGCGCAAGCGGCTGCTGCCCGGCTCTGGGGCGCCGCCGGTGCCATCTCCCCGCGGATCCCCGCCCTGCACCACAAAGGGCTGGGGATCTTTCTCCACCCGATGGAAGGTGAGACCGTTGTAAAAGCCCCGCTGCACCAAATCCACAAACTGGCCGGCGGTAAGGGGCGCCTCCTCTCCGCGGATCTCCAAGAGGACCTTGCCCACTCCTTCAGCAGTTTGCACCTCTAGCTCCACCACTGCCTTCCCTTGCAGTTGCGGGCGATGGGCGTAGGCCGGCGGGATCCCAGATGGAGAGCCAGAAGAGGGGGGCGCACTGCGACAAGCGAACAGACCGAGACAGAGGTACCCCAAAGCTAAGCCCAATCCCACTCTGCCGCGGCTCATTCGCCCCAGCTTGGCGAATTTCATCTGCCCCTTCTCCCTTTTTCTTTATCGATCCAACCTTCCACGGGGATCCCTCTCCAGACAAAAGAGAGATATCTAGATCCGTTGCGACAACCCCAACTGCAAGGTAACGCTGCGAACGCCGTTGCTCACGCCCACCCCGTAGGGGCTGATGGAGATGACTCGCCACTCTCCTTTCACCGCCTGGCCGACCGGCACCTGCCGCACCACGTTGTCCACCAAGATCAAGGCTTTAGGGGCACCCGGATCGTGGATCAACCCCACCAACTTCATCTGGGGCGGCGGTTGAGGCGGGATCCGCGCCGGCGGAGCAGACCTTCGAGCGGCAGGAGGAGCGCTGGCTGCCGCTGCAGGGATCGTTCTCGCCGCCGGCTTGGCCACGACCTCTCCGCTGGGCTCCTGAGAGATAACCTTTTCAGGCAGATCCAGGCGACCTTCCTCCTCTGAAGCCGAGGACGGCTCTTGGGCTGGCAGGGAAGCGGAATAGGCAGGCCCAAGCGCCTCGACGAGATCGGGATCCCTTTGCCGAGGTGGATCGGCCTGTGAGAAAACCCCTGATCGCGGGCGCAGAGTCATCCAAAAAGCCAGCCCCGCCACCAGCGTGGCCGCCAAAGCTAAACCCAGCAGCAGTCCGCCGCCAGCCGAAGAACGGCGGGAAAGCAACGGGGGGCGCGTACCCAAATAGGGATACTCCTCCGCTCCCTCTGCCTCAAGGCTGTGCTCCAGATCCCCAAACAGCTCATCAAACAGAGAATCTGCCTGCCTCGCTTGGCCAGACCATACCCAAGGAGAACGACGGCCCCTGGCTGCTGAAGTATCCAACCCGGACATAGAACCTCTCTGGCCTCACGGTGGGGATCCCGAGGCGTTGAGACACTCAGCCGACTGTTGCCGTCTCCTCAGCCCAGCTCCCTCACAGGAGCCGCATTTCCGGGTACTCGGTCAACAGCGCCTCCGCCGACAGGGTGTCTCCCTCCAACTGCGGCGTCCACAGCACCTCGATGGCCACAATCCGCTCGGCCGGGATGGCAGCCAACTGCATCAGACACTGCCGCAGCTCCGCCACGGAATTAACTACAGGTAGTGTACCCAAGTTGCCACGATACGCAACCAATAGAGTTACCACCAGGTATTCGCCCACGTCCGGGATCCCAGCAGCAGCGCGCTTCAGCGCCGCTTGGGGAACCTGTTGGATTTGGTTATTGCGGTTGGTGAGGGTTTCGGCGCTAAACTTGCTGCGCTCTTGCAAAGAGGCTTGGTAGAACAGGGATTCGGCGCGGGGGAGGGGCAGCTTCTCCACCTGGGCATGGCCGTAGGCCCAGTAGTCGCTGTAGCGCATCAGGCTCAGACTGACATTCTGCAACAGTTGGCTCAGCCCCTCCGGCGACTGGGTGTCTGATTCCAGAGCCAGAGCGTTGATCTCCTTTTGCAGTTGCCGGGCGCTGGCCAGCAGGCCCACTTTCACCTGGGCCACGGTTACCAGCGGGTCGCCAACCCCGTCCTCTCCATCTTCGGAAACAGCCGAGCGCAGGCTGCGCACCAAAAAGCTGCCGGCCCCAATCAAGAGCAGCAGTGTCAGCAGGCCGCCACCGCCCCCCCAGAAAAAGGGCACCACCAGGGGGAACCCGAACCCACCCCCATAGCTGGGGTACACCGGAGCCGAGCGAGGGCCAATGGAGCGGGGCGCAGAGAACGTCGGAGACCGGAAAGAGCCGCCCCCAATACGACCACCACTGCGGGCCCAGACGGCGCTCACGGGGGCCAAAGCCAAGATCAAGGCCAGGGCAACGGCTAGCAAAGGCCGGCAGACGCGACCAATTCGTTTCAGCATGTTCACGGTATTTCTGTCCATCACGGGGCTAGTCTTCCTCAATTGTATGCTCTTTCCTTAAACAGCAGAGGGCAGGGATCCGAACCCTTTAACCGGCCATTTGAACCATTGCTAATCCCCGTCGATTGACCTCTCAGCATCCAACTCAGGATCACTTCAATCTGGCCTATTGAGACTATCGACGGAGCCGACCGCAGTCGTGTTAGGGTCTGGGAGGTTGCCAGGAGGAGGGGCAATGCAAACCGGAGCAGAGGCTCAAATCCAAGAGCAAAAAAAGGAAGGGGGATCCCGGAGGGACATTCGGCTGTTGGTGGTGGACATCGATGGCACGATTGCCGGGCCTTCCAACCAGGTTTCGGAGCCGGTGCAGCGGGCCATTCAAAAAGCCAAAGCCGCAGGTGTGCGGGTGGCGATTGCGACGGGTCGGATGCATCGCTCTGCCGAGCGGTTTCACCACGCCATTGGGGCCGATATGCCCCTCTGCAGCTATCAGGGGGCGCTCATTCGCGATCCCGACAGCCAAAAGACCTTAAAACACTGGAGCCTGGACTGGCGGCTGACGGAGGAGCTGTTGCAGGTGCTGCAGGATCAGCCGGTGGGGGTGCACCTCTACATCGATGACCAGCTCTATGTGCGAGAGCTCAGCCCCCTCAGCCAAGCCTATGCCGAACGCTCCCAGGTGCCGCTCCAGATGCTTTCCCCCGCCCAATATGGGCAAAGCCCCACCAAGATCCTGGCTGTTTGTGAAGATACGGAGTTTTTGCAGGCATTACAGGGATCCCTGCGGCGGCAGTATTCTCCTGAGCAGCTCTACCTCACTCGCTCGGAGCCGATTTTTTTGGAGGCCGCCCATCCGGCGGTGAATAAGGGCAATGCCGTTCGTTTTCTGGCAGAAGAGCTGCTGGGGGTGTCGGCGGATCAGGTGATGGCCATCGGCGATGGCGACAACGACATCGAGATGCTGCGGTATGCGGGGATCGGGGTAGCGATGGGGAATGCCTCGCCGGCTCTGCTGCCCCACGCCGATTGGGTGGCTCCCCCTGTCAGCGAAGATGGGGTGGCGGTGGCCATCGAGACTTTTATTCTCAACTAGGCAGGGAGCCGATGGTGGGTTTGGCTGCTTCTCCTTTTCCCCAAGTCACGCTGCGTCCAGAACAGCAACGGGCATTGGCGTATCGTTCGGGGCCTCTGGGGATCGCGGCAGTCCCGGGGAGCGGCAAGACGTTCATCCTGGAGCTGCTGATTGCCGACCTCATCCTGAATCGAGGGATCCCGCCGGAGCGCATCGGGGTGTTCACCTACATGCGGTCGGCGCGGGGCAATCTGATCAGCCGCATCAACCAACGCCTGCAAGAGGCGGGCTATCCGGAGCGCTTTACCCAAGCTTTTACCTTGCATTCGCTATCGCTGCGGGTGTTGCGGGAGGCCCCTGGCCTTTGGGAAGAGCTGTCCATCCTGGAGGGATATGAACAGGAGCGCCTGCTCAGCCGTCTCTGCCGCGCCTGGCTCGCCCACCACACCCACCTCTGGGAGCCGCTGATTCCCCCCGACGATTCCCACCAGAAGGTGGTTCGAAACCGGACGCGGTTTCGGCGTAGCTTCCAGCAGATGGTGCAGGCGGTGATCAGCACGGCCAAGAATCTGCGTCTGGGGCCGGAGCAGATCCCTGCCGACAGGGAGGGCTATCTGGGCTGGGCCGCCCCCCTCTATGCCGCCTACCAGGCGGAGCTGCGTCGCCTGGGCAAGCTGGACTACGACGACCTGGGCTGGCAGGCGGTGGAGCTGATCGAGCGCGACCCTGTGCTGCGGCAGCAGGTGCAAAGCTGGTACGACTACCTGTTCGAGGACGAGGCCCAGGACAGCTCCCCCCTGCAGGAAGAGCTGCTGCGGTTGCTCAGCCAGCGCGCCGGCAACCTGGTGCGGGTGGGGGATCCCAACCAAAGCATCATGGGCACCTTCACCACCGCCGAGCCACGGCTGTTTCGCGCCTTTTGTCAGGCCAATCCCCGAGTAGTCTTAGAAGAGTCCAGCCGCAGCGCCCCCCAGATCCTCGAGTTGGCCAACCGCCTAGTGGACTGGGTAAACCAGAAGCACCCCATCCCGGCCCTGCGCACCGCCCTGGCTCCCCAGCACATTCGTCCGGCCACC
>NZ_JANSJH010000077.1:5679-13617 GCF_047462495.1 Synechococcus sp. H55.2
TTTCCCCAGTTTGGGGAAGCCCCTACTTTGCCGGATAGCCCCTCTTGGCAAAGCTTAGGCCGGCTGCTGTGTACCCTAGCCAGTTGGCTACGGGCCGGGCGTTCTCCCTGGGCAGAGGCGCTGAATGTGATTGTCCAAAGCCTCTACCGCAAGCCGGAAGAACTGTTTGTAGGTCACTACGTCATCGACCAGTTGGAGCAGGTGCTGGGATCCCTGCCTGAGGTCGATTGGCAGGAGATTGCCCAAGAATTTCAGGTGATTCTGGATCGCCACCTTAACAACCTGCCCTCGGAGATCTTTGCCTTCGACCCCGAGCCGGGCAGCATCACCGTCGCCACGCTGCACCGTGCCAAGGGGCTGGAATGGGATCAGGTGTTCATCCCCCAGGTGTCGGCCTACGAGTTTCCCGCCCAGCACGGGGAGCGACCGGTGGGGCTGAAGTTTTTGGAAGATGTAGACATGAAAGCAGAGGCCCTGGCCCAGTTGCGACAGCTCAGCCCCAGAAGGTATTGGGAGCTGCAGGCCAACTCTCCTACCGAACAGGCCTTTCTAGACTTGGCGGCAGAGCGGTTGCGGCTGCTATACGTGGGCATCACTCGCAGCAAACGGCGGCTCACCCTCTCGGTCTCCAGCCAATCCCCCTATGGCAAAGAGCAGAGTGCATCTTTGGCGTTTCGCGTGTTAAGCCGCCCTTCCGAAGCGAGTTGACAGCGAGGCCTCTGGTTCTTCCTTGCCCCGCGGCAGCCTGCTAGCATGGCTAAGCCCGATGGGGCAGTTGTTCAAAACCATGGGTATTCTGCAATGCAACCTCGGCGTGTTGCCCGCGAACTGGCCCTGCTAGGGGTCAACCAACTGCCGGCCACGGCGGCCAAACTGAGCGAAAAACAACTGGCGGACTTGCTGCTGGCAGCCATCCGCGCCCTGCAGGAAGAGACCCATGAAACTCTCTCCACGGCGGCGGCGGAAATTCAGCGCAGCGATCGCCTGCTGCACGAGAGTGATCCCCTGTTATTGGCTGCTTCTGATGCCAAGGAAGAGGGCGGATCTCGCTCCCTTACTGTCCGCCTTCAGCAGGCCCAACGACATCTGCAGCGCCTGGAAACGGCTCTGACGGAGACCAACGCCCGCGACACCGCGCCGGGAGAATTGCTGGAGCTGGCCCACCAAGCCCAAGTGGCCCTCAGCAACGCCGGCCAAGCCCTGGAACACATGGAACAGCGACTGCACAGCGTCCGCCACATCCTGGATGAGGTTGTGCAGTTGTCCCAACAGGCGGTCAACCGGCTGGGAGTTGCCTTGTCCATGCCAGAGCTACTGCACATTGCCCAATCTTCAGAAGTGCGCGCCTATGCTTTGCAACTGTTAACCGCTCTGCATGCTCACAAAGAGGCGATTGATGCTCGTTTGCAAAAGGTTTTGCTGGGCTGGCAATTGCAGCGGGTGGGTCGGATCGAACGCGATATCCTGCGCCTGGCGGTGGTGGAAATGGAGATCCTGGCCAGCAGCCCCGTTAAGGTCGCCATCAACGAAGCCGTAGAATTGGCCAAAAAATACGGGGATCCGGAGGCCGCCGCTTTCGTCAACGGCGTGCTGCGACGAGTGGTGGACAACCCGGTGGAGACCCACGGGGGCCCTGCTGCCGGTTCGGCGGGCTGAGCAGATCACGGGGGATCTTCCTTGCCAGGGTAAAAGTCGGGATCCATCACCTGCTCTAATGTGTAGGGACACTGGGCCGGCAGATCTGTCTCAGACAGGGGCGTTTCTCTCACCACCACCAGGATCCCGTCCTGATGAGCCTCTTGCAGGGCTGCCGAAAGATCGGGCTTGAGGCTGGGATTGTCCCTGAGCAACCGCTGGATCTGGCGGCGTTGTTCGGTGATCGTTGCCCGCCAACTTTTGCCTCGCAGGTGGGGCTGGAATTGCCACTTCAGCAGATGTCCTACCAGGATCCCCAGCCGGTTCAGCAATTCCCGGCGTTCTTGCCTGCCCAAAGCCTCGATTTCCTCCACCAAGTTGGCGATATCCAGTTGCTCCCACTGCCCCGCTCTCAGCAGTGCAGCTTGCTGTTGCGTCCAGGCATAGAAGTCGGACTCGTAAAGTTGCATGCTTGATTACCTAAGCGGACACCGACCCAAGAACTTCTACTGGCTCCTTGCCCCCCTCCAACTCGACATCGGCTCAGGGTAGGTTGGAACCGAATAATGATCGGGGGAAGAGGGTTTTGCTTGTCTGGTGTCAAGAAGCGGGCGATGAGACTCGAACTCACGACATCCAGCTTGGGAAGCTAGCGTTCTACCACTGAACTACGCCCGCACAGGACTGGGCCCGGCATCCTGAAGCCCTGTCCTTCCTAGTCTATCATCATCTTTCACGTGGGATCCCTGATACAACTGAGGCAGCATTCTGTCTGCAACCTATGTCCAGCATCCTCTTGCTCTCCGGTAGTCCCAGCGCTCCTTCTCGCTCGGAAGCCATTTTGCATCATGCTGCCGCGATCCTGTCGGATTTGGGGTTGACCACTCAGTTGGTTTCGGTGCGGGACTTGCCGCCAGAGGATCTGGCGCTGGCCAAGTTCGATAGCCCTCAACTCAGGGAGATCCAGCAAAAGGTGGCCCAAGCTGCCGGGATCGTCATCTCTGCTCCCGTTTACAAAGCCTCTTATCCAGGCGTGTTGAAGGCGCTGCTGGATTTGCTGGATCAAGACGCCTTTACCGGTAAAGTGATTCTCCCCATCGCCACCGGGGGAACCCTGGCCCATCTGCTGGCCATCGACTTTGCGATGAAACCTGTGTTGTCGGTGATGGGGGCCACCCATATTTTGAGAGGGGTTTACATCTTAAGTTCTCAAATTCAGTTTGATGCTGCCGGAACACTCCAGCTAGAGGCCGACATCGAGGAACGTCTGCAAGCCGGGATCCGCGCACTTGCCCAGGCGGTGAAATAATGGTCAACATTCCTGGAGAGAGCAGAGACGTCTGGGCCTGGCGACTGGATTTGGCAATGGCAGCGGTGCCGAGACAGAGTGCGCTAGGATGGGGCTTTAGGCGATAATGGCTTTGGCAACTTGCCCTACGGGGATCCTCTGCGATGGAAGCATTTTTTGAGTTTCTCTGGTCGGCCTCGGCCATCTTGCTGGTGATCTTGGTGCTGCTGCACAGCCCCAAGGGCGATGGGTTGGCGGGCATTGGTGGGCAGGCCCAGTTGTTCTCCAGCTCCAAAAGTGCCGAGCAAAACCTCAACCGCATCACCTGGACGGTGGCTACCCTTTTCCTCTCCATCAGCGTGGTGTTGGGCGCAGGTTGGCTTTCGGCAGCCACAGGGCCATAGGGATCTTTTTCCGTGTTGGCCATTTACCTGCATGGATTTGGCTCTGGGCCCCAGTCGGCCAAGGCAACTTTTTTTCGGCAGCGGCTGCAGCAGGTGGGGATCCCCCTTCAGGTGCCCGATCTGAACCAGGGCAATTTTGCCCAGCTCACCTTGACCCGCCAGATCCGGCAGGTTGGCGACCAGCTTGCCGAGATGAACTACCCTCCTGTCACCCTCATCGGCTCTAGTTTGGGGGGTTTGGTGGCCGCCTGGGTTGCCGAACAGCACCCTTGTGTGCAGCGCCTGGTGCTCTTGGCGCCGGCTTTCGGCTTTTTGGGCCATTGGCTGCCGCGGCTGGGGGCGGAGGCGGTGGAGACCTGGCAACGCACCGGACAACTCACGGTGTTTCACTATGGAGAAGGGCGCCCGCTGCCTTTGGAATACGGTTTTGTCACCGATGCCCAACGCTACCCAGATGGGGCATTACGACGGCCGGTGCCCACCCTGATTGTGCATGGGATCCAAGACGAAACCATTCCCATCCAAGCCAGCCGAGACTACGTGGCCCGTCGCCCCTGGGCCCAACTGGTGGCAGTGGAGAGCGACCACGCCCTGACCGATGTGTTGGAGCTCAGTTGGCCGGCTATCAGCCGCTTCTGTGGCTGGGTGACGGGGTAGTGTTGCCGGTCAGGCAGTGTAGTAGGCAGTGCCTTTATTGACGAAGTCCAGCGTATAGGCAGCCCGGTAGTTGATGGTTGGCTCAAACACGCCCGCCACCGTCATGCTGTCGAAGAAGTCTTGCCAGCGTTGGTCGGTCATGGCGCCAATGCCTTTTTCCAGCGCATCGCCGGACAAGATGATGCCGTACTCCTGCAACTTCTCGAAGCTGTAGGCCAATTGGGCATCGGTCATTTCCGGGTTGTCCTGCTGGATCAAGCGATACGCCGGACGGGGATCCTCTAGGAAGCTGTACCAGCCCTTGATCGAGGCATCCACAAATCGCTCCACCAAGTCGGGCCGGGTCTCCACCAGTTGCCGACGGGTTTCGATGGTGGTGGCGTAGGGTTTGTAGCCCAAATCCGCCAGGAGGAAGACCACCGGCTCGAATCCCCCTTCCTGCCGGATGGCAAAAGGCTCGGAAGTCAGGTAGCCCTGCTGAGCTGAGCTGGGATCCGCCAAAAAGGGGCCGGGGTTGAAGTTGTAGGGGCGAACCTGATCGTCGGTGAAGCCAAAACGCGCCTTCAAGTAGGGCCAGTAGGTGACAAGTCCCCCTTTCGAGACAAAAATAGGGCGGCCCTTGAGCTCCTCAAAGCGCTGGGTGCCGGGGTGGGCCATGAGGATCTGCGGGTCTTTTTGGAAAATGGCTGCCACACACACCAGGGGGATCCCTTCTCGCACGGCACTGATCACCCCTACGCTTCCCCCCATGGCAAATTCGGCAGCTCCACCGGCCAAAACCTGGGTGATGTTGATGCCGGGGCCACCCATCTTGATGGTGACATCCAGGCCATGCTCGCGGTAGATGCCGGTCGCCACCGCCTGATAAAAGCCGCCGTGTTCCGCCTGGGCATACCAGTTGGTGGCGTAGGAAACGCGCTCCAGGCCGGATCCCTGAGCCACGATCAGGGTGGGAGAGGGCTTGCGCCGAGCTTGGGCACCCCCCGCCGCCAACAGGCCGCCCCCAAGGGCTGCGGCCCCTACCTTGAGAAGTTGACGGCGGCTCAGAGCCTTGGTGGTCGATTCAGAGGGCCGAGACGAAACCATGAGCCATTCTCCCTAACCTGCTTTTTACAGGATACTAAGGTGGCCAAAGACGCATGTAAACAGCGACACCCTAGCAAACCCAAAACGCTTGGGCAGATCAGTATCTCCGGCTACCGGCATTTGCAGACGAGATCCAGTGGCATGCGGTTCCATCCATTGGAGTGCTTGCTTTCTGCCGAGGTAACCCGCTATGCTACCGCCCAGATTGAGGCGTCCTCTGGTGGCAAGTCAGCAGCTTCGTGTTTACGTACCTCCTCACCCGCTCATCAAGCACTGGCTAACTGTGGCTCGGGATGTGGAGACGCCCATGCCCCTGTTTCGCACGGCCATGTCGGAGCTGGGCCGTTGGCTGACCTATGAGGCGATGCGGGAGTGGATCCCCACCCAGACTGTGCAGGTGCAAACGCCCTTGGAACCCGTTGTCGCAGAGGTCATCGCGCCGGATACCCTGCTGGGCATTGTGCCGGTGTTGCGGGCCGGCTTGGCGATGCTGGAAGGTTGTCAGGCCCTTTTGCCGCAGGCACGGATTTTTCACGTCGGCATGGTACGGGACGAGGAAACGCTGCAGGCCAGTTGCTACCTCAATCGCCTTCCCGAGCGGATCCCCGCCCAGATGCGCATCCTCATTCCCGAGCCGATGTTGGCCACCGGGGGCACGCTGCTCTGGGTTTTGGATGAGCTGAAAAAACGGGGGTCCGATCTCAGCTTGGTCAGGATTGTCAGCGTCTTGGCAGCGCCTCCGGGGTTACAGCGGCTGGGATCCCACTACCCCATGGTGCAAATTTTCTGCGCCATGATCGACGAGCGGTTGAACGACCGAGGGTTTATCCTGCCTGGGCTGGGGGATGCAGGGGATCGCGCCTTCGGCACAGGACACTAGCCACGCTTACAGTGCGGGGCTTCCCGCCGCCCTTGAACCTACCCTAGAGGGTCATTTTGG
The DNA here is from genome assembly GCF_047462495.1 of Synechococcus sp. H55.2. Taxonomy (NCBI): domain Bacteria; kingdom Bacillati; phylum Cyanobacteriota; class Cyanophyceae; order Synechococcales; family Synechococcaceae; genus Synechococcus; species Synechococcus sp. H55.2. The sequence goes on from NZ_JANSJH010000077.1 coordinate 11,690, forward strand.
CGGTTTGGGTTGCTCAACCTGTTGGATCATGGGTAATGTTGGCGCTTTGGGCATCCCGGTCGATTGGCCTGCTTGGACTTCTGAGGGTGCCGGCGCCTTTTCCCCTCCTGCGCCTATGCGACTTGTCCTGACCAGTTTGGATGGCAGCTTGCTGGATCTGGAATCCAACAGTTATGGTGCTGCCCGACAAGCCTTGGCTGCTCTGGAGCGCCGCTCCATTCCCTTGGTGCTCTACAGCCTGCGCACCCGCGCTCAACTGGAACATGTGCGGCGGCAGTTGCACTTGGAGCATCCGTTCATTTGTGAGGACGGATCCGCCGTTTACGTTCCCGAGCATTATTTCCCGGCGGGCATTTTGGACGAACGCTGGCAACACCGTCCTCCCTACTATGTGTATGCTCTGGGACTGCCCTATGCCCGCTTGCGCAGCATCCTGCAGCAGGTGCGTCAAGATTCCCGCTTGGATTTGATCGGGTTTGGAGATTGGACTGCCTCTGAGCTGGCGGCTGCCGCCGGGATCCCTTTGGAAGAGGCAGAGCGAGCGCAGCAGCGGGAGTACAGCGAGATTTTCAGCTATTCCGGGGATCCCGAAACCCTGCGAGAAGCCTTTGCCCAGCAAGAAGCTAACCTCACCCAACATCTGCTGCGGGTACGTCAGCTTCATTTCTCCAGCCTACCGCAATGGTATCTGACCGGATGGGTGCAGCCGGTTACAGAGCCCCATTTCTCGCCGGGGGAAGAGGCGGTACGGCGGCTGCTGGATTGCTACCAACGGCATTTGGGCCCTGTTCAGGCTTTGGGCATTGGCTGTTCCCCGCCCGATGTGGCCTTTTTGCGATGGGCAGAACGAAAAGTGGTGCTTCCCAGCCCAATTGCGGATAGCCTCTGGAATGAGGCCCTGCCCCAATGGCAGTTGGCTCAGCTCCCTGGCCCAGAGGGGTGGAACGAAGTGGTGTTGACGTGGTTGGAGGAAACAGATCATGGTGGTGAATAAACAGCAGCCCGGTCATCCGGCTATCCCCCTGAGCCTAAGAGCGGTGGGATGCCTGCTGAGTTGGGCGATGGCAATGCCTGCCCATGCGCAACCGCCCATGACCCTGCTGACAGGGGAGCCGACGGTCGCCCAACTGAAGGAAGACGGAGCCCGCTATCTGCAGATGGGCTTTCATACCTTGGCCGTCAACGCCTACCGGAGCGCGATTGAACTGGAAGAAAAAACCTTGGTGCTCCCCAGCGAACGGGATCCAGACGTGCCGTTTAACCTCGGCTTGATCTATGCCCGTCAGGGCAAGCTGGCGGAAGCGCGCGCCGCTTTTCAACGCTCGGTGGAGGTGGATCCCAGTAGTTTTAAAGCCCGCTATCAACTGGCTTTGGTGGATCTCAAACTGGGGAACCTGGTCGCAGCCAAAGAGCAGCTCACCCTCCTGGCCCAGGCCGCCAGCAACAATCCCGAAACCCACCGCCATCTTCAATCTCTACTGGCCCCCCTGGAGTCTGTTCCCTTGCCCGGCCAACCCCCGGCTCGCCCTCCAGCCGTTGAGTCGGAAGCGGCCCAGCTCTTGCCCGAACCCCAGAAAACAGAAACAGCCACCCTGCCCACCGCAACGGAGACACAATTGCCGGAGAAGGAGAAACCTCGCTCGGCTCTGCAGCGGCTACGCCAACGGGAGCTGGACTAGCTCCCTCACCGACAGCCGATCGCGCCTGGCAGTCTTCTGAAGGCATGGGGCCAGCTACCAGGGATCCCGCTTGGGCTAAACGCCTCCCTTTTTGGACGCCGACTGAGGATCTTGGGTGCCTTTGGTGGTGAACACCGTGGTGAACATCATCAGCATGCCTCCCACCCAGATCAGCAGGGCCAATCCTCCGAACAGCCAATTCAGCCAAGTTTGGACTTCCATAGAGCTCTCCAGACTGCACAGGTAGCT
>NZ_JANSJH010000078.1:0-2163 GCF_047462495.1 Synechococcus sp. H55.2
ATTGTTTTGCTGGGGATCGTCAGCCTCTGCGCCGACGCCACCTACGAGGGGGCCCGCAGCATCTCCGGAGCTTTTTTGGGATCCCTGGGGGCCAGCGGCACGGTGGTGGGCCTGGTGGCCGGCGGGGGGGAGCTGCTGGCCTATGGGCTGCGCCTGGGCGTGGGCTACTGGAGCGACCGGCTCAGTAGGGATCCCGTGCACCGCAGTCGAGGGCAGTGGCAGCTCACCACCCTGGGCTATGTCCTCAACACGGCGGTGATCCCCGCTCTGGCCTGGGTGAGCAGTTGGCCTGGGGCTGCTTTGCTTTTGCTGGCCGAGCGCCTGGGCAAAGGGATCCGCACCCCGCCACGGGACCTGTTGCTCTCCCATGCGGCGCTGCAGGTGGGCCAGGGCATTGGGTTTGGCCTGCACGAGACCTTGGATCAAATTGGGGCGGTGGGAGGGCCGCTGCTGGTGGCAGGAATGGTTGCCGCCGGCTACGGGTTCCAAGGCGCATTCTTGGCCTTGGGGATCCCGGCGGCCCTGGGGCTGGGGGTGCTGGGGCTGGCCCAATGGCTGTATCCCACCCCGCGCGACTTTGAGCCGGAGCCGGAAACCGCTCCAGCAAAAGGCTTTTCCAGGGTCTTTTGGCTCTATCTCACAGCAGCGGCCTGTGTGGCCATGGGGTTTGCCGACTTTTCCCTCATTGCCCTGCACCTGCAGCAGCAGCACGGAAGCGAAGGAGCCATTGGGATCCCCTTGCTCTACGCCCTGGCCATGGGGGTGGATGCCCTAGCCGCCCTGGGCTGGGGCTGGCTATTTGACCGCCTGGGGCTGGGGAGCCTGTTGGGGGCGGTGGTCCTGTCTGCCGGTTTTGCGCCGCTGGCCTTTTCCGGCAGCTACGGGCTGACGGTGGTGGGCATGCTGCTCTGGGGGATTGGCCTGGGCGCCCAGGAATCGGTCATGAAGGCAGCAGTAGCCGGCATGGTGGCCGCCCAGGCGAGGGGCTTTGCCTTTGGGCTGTTTACCAGCATCTACGGCCTGGCCTGGTTTTTGGGCAGCGCCCTGATGGGGGTGCTCTACGATCTCTTTCTCCCCGCTTTGGTCATCTTCTCGGTAGCCGCTCAAGCCGCGGGGGCAGCTATCCTCTGGGTCTTAATCCTAAGGGGACAGGCTGGGGCCGGGCGATGAAAAAGCCCTGCACCAGATCTACGCCGCGGTCGCGCACCCACTGCAGCTCTCCTGCCGTTTCGATCCCTTCCGCCAGGGTAGTGATCCCCAGCTTTTGAGCCAGCTCCAGCAGTTTCTCGGCAATCACCGCCTTATAGGGATCCCGATCGACGCCGCGAATGAGCTCCCTATCCAGCTTGATGAGATCCGGCTGCACCTGGTGCAACAGGTTCAGGGATCCGTAGCCGGCGCCCAGGTCATCCAGCGCCACCCGAAAGCCCGCCTGCCGATAGAAGCGCAAAATCCGCTGCAAGTGGTTCAAATCGGGGCTGCGGTCGGATTCGTTGACCTCAAACACCACCCGCTGGGGCGGGATCCCGGCGCGGCTGATGGCCCAGACGGTGGAGCGCAGGCAAAAGGCCGGGTCGTAGATAGCCGTAGGGCTGAAGTTGATGAAGAGATCCCCTTGTAAGCGGTGCTGGGTGGCCGCGGCAATGGCCGTGCGGCGGGCGGCCAAGTCCAAGTGGTAGAGCAGCCCGGCCTCGCGGGCCATGGCAAAGAGCAAGCCCGGCCCAATCACCTTGCCCTCTTTGTCCAACCCCCGCACCAGCGCCTCGTGGCCCACCACACAAGTGGGATCCTGCGCCCGGACAATGGGCTGAAAGTAGGTGGTGAGACGGTCTTCCTTCAACACTTCCAACAAAAGCCCAGCTTGGGTGCGGTGGAACAACTGCAGCAGCGACTCCACCCGGGCGCAATCTTGCCAGCAGGGATCCCTATCTCCGGCCAAAAACAGGGCGCGGCTGGCCCGTATCTCTTCTTGCGAGAGAATATCAGCCATTGTCTCCAGGGTCTTCTTAAGGGCTCCCTGGGCAATGGCAACAACTAGGCCAAGGTCTTCTAAAACTTGCACGGGAACCTCTGTCTTGGCCTCCAGAGCCCGCCAGAGCTTCTGGTGGGTATGAGGAGTGGGCAGCCAGAGAAACAAGCGCCCTGGCTCTTGCAGAAAGGCGG
>NZ_JANSJH010000078.1:2263-13387 GCF_047462495.1 Synechococcus sp. H55.2
GTATGAGGAGTGGGCAGCCAGAGAAACAAGCGCCCTGGCTCTTGCAGAAAGGCGGCCAGAGCTGGGCAGTCGGGGCAAGACATAGATCTGCAGGGAGTAGCTAGAGGCAGTCCCCCCGACAGTATGCCTTAGCTCTCTTAGAAATTGCCAAAAGTTGTCAATCAAAAGAAAAGTGTCAAAACTGATCCTTCATACCCCGCAGCCGCGCAAAAACCCGCACCGGATCTTGAACGCCGGTGGCCGCCTGCAGAGCCGGCTGATCCCAGCGCAAAAAAGGATTGGTGCGGCGCTCTTCGCCAATGGTGCTGGGCACCGTCGGGGATCCCGCCTGGCGCAGCGCCACCACCTGCTGATAGCGCGCCTGCAAGTCGGGGTTGTCGCCATCTACCGTCAAGGCAAACTTGAGGTTGTTCAAGGTGTATTCGTGGGCACACCACACCCGCGTCGGTTCAGGTAACTGGCGCAGTTGATCCAGGGATCCCAGCATTTGCTCTGGGGTGCCCTCAAAGAGCCGCCCGCATCCCCCAGCAAACAGAGTATCGCCACAGAAGAGATCCCCGCTTTCGGGGAAGTAGTAGGCAACATGTCCCCGCGTATGGCCGGGCACAAACAGCACCTTCGCCTGCCGGCCCGCAAATTCCACCGTCTCTCCCGCCTGCAGCTCCACCCTCTGGCCAGGGATCCGCCCTCGATCCACCTGGCTGCCGTAGACGACGGCGCGGGGGTAGCGGGCCACAAGTTGCAGGTTGCCCCCCACATGGTCGTGGTGGTGGTGGGTGTTGAAGATGGCCACCAGCTCCGCCCCCAGCTCGGCCAATTTGTCCAGCACGGGCTCGGCCACTGCCGGATCCACCACTGCTGCCGTTGCCGTCTCGGGATCGTAGAGCAGATAGATGTAGTTGTCGCGCAGGGCAGGCAGTTGCAGAATGCGCATGGCCAGCTAGTCCTCAAAAATGGCCTGTTCTACATCCTGGCGGCTGAGGGAGTAGGGGAAAGACAGGGTTTTCGTGTTGCCATCCGGGTAGGTGTAGCGCACCCAGATGCTGGTCTCTTCTAGGCGCAGGCAGGCTTTCCAGCCCGGCCGCTCGCAAAACCATTGCTCCACATCCTTTGGGTCGCGGGTGCAGCCTTGCTCCTCCAGCCAGCGTTCGATGGCGTGGAGCGGGTGATTGTAGAGAGGTGTGGTGGCAGGGGGCAAAGGCATGGTGAGATTCAAACGCGCGCAGAGAAGCCGTCAAACTAGACAAAAGTTAACAGCCTATTCCATTCAAGCACTTGATCCGTGGGAGGCTCCGAGCGCTTTGTCTGAACCTCATCCCCAAGCAACCGGAGTTGGTTAGCCCACCCCGCCCTCCCGTAGCCAGGCCAAAGCAACCGCCAACACCAAACACGCCACGAAGGTGGATCCCATCAGCAGCAGGGCACAGAGCTCGCCCGCCGAGAGAGGCCGGGTTTCCATGCGCAGCTCGAGAGAATCCAGATCTGAGGATCCCGTTATACTGAGGGAGCCCATGTTGGTCGTCATCGCCCGCAGGCTGGCATCGTAGATGGCCCGTTTTGCCGGGTTGCTGAGCACGAGATAAGCTTCCTGCAGCTCTTGGAAGCAGCGAATGGCCACTTCCGGGGCCAGGGGGGAAGTGTCGGGGTGGTAGCGTTTGCTCAACTGCCGATAGGCCCGCCGAATGGCCTCAGGAGATGCCCCTGGAGACAGGCCCAACCGTTGGTAGTAGGTGAGGGAAGTCAACGAGCGCATGCAAGCTGATCTCGACTAAGTGAGACGGTGGGGACAGCAGAACGCTTCTCCAAGGAGCTGAGCTTTGATCCAGTGTAATCACTTGGCCAGCCGTCGGGATCCCCTGAGCATGGCTCTATTCTTCTTCCTCTTCTTCCGACTTGGCTTTGGGGTAGTAGAAGCCGGTGTTGCGACCGCTCAAAATTGAACGCCCAATGGTCATTGCCCGCTGGGCCTGGAGCTTGGCTTTGCCCAGCCAAACGGCATACCGCCTGCGACTGCGGGCTTTCGAGGTTTTCTTCTTAGGAACAGCCATAGCTTGTACAAGAACACAGCCTTACTAGGCTAGCACTGAGCTTGCACCGTCGATCCCGGCTTTGTTTCGTCAAGTAGTCTATTAGCAGTTGACTCCAGAGAGAGCGAGCATCTCCGCACAATAGGGTTGAGATGGGTCAACTCTTCTACGCAAACCTTCTCAATCCCTTTTCCCGGCAGCCTTGGAGTCGATAGAGTATGGGACATCTTCTGGAACAGGCGGCCAGGTGATATCGGTCACCCCCCGGAAGCTCTTTTGGGTGCAAGCTAAGAATGGACTGTGGCCACTTCCTCGATCCAGGAGATCGCTCAACCATGCGCAACCTCTTTTCCATCTTGTTGTTCGGGATCCCGCTGCTGAGCTTGGGTTGGACGGGGATCCCAGTGGCTGCCCAATCCACCAATCCGGAGCTGTGCCAGAAGTTTCCCCAAGACCTTCGCTGCAATCTCTCTGCCCCCAGCCAGGTAGGACAAGCGCCTCAACCCAGCACTCGCCCGCGCGTTGCGGTTTTGGATTTTGATTTCAGCAGCCTCAGCAATTCCTACAGCCTGCGCGAGGCTTCCCGGGGGGTGAGCGATCTGCTGGTGGATCGGCTGGTGAGAGATGGCACTTTTTCTGTTATCGAGCGCTCGCGGCTGGATGCGATCTTGGCCGAGCAGAACTTGGGGCTATCGGGGCGGTTGGATGCCAACACCGCCGCTCAGGTGGGCCGGATCCTCGGGGTCGATGCGGTGATCCTCGGCAGTGTTACCCAGTTCGATGTGTCGGTGCGCCGTTCCGGCGGTGGGGCGCCGGTCTTAACCCCCTTCGGCAGCTTTCCGCTGGCGGTGGGGGCCGAGTCGGTGGATGCCGATGCCAACGTGCAGCTCAATGCCCGCCTGGTGAGCACCAGCACGGCCGAGATCTTGGCCGTGGTCGAGGGCCGGGGCAACGCCAGCCAGTCGGATAGCACGGTCACGGTTGCCGGCTTTGGCGGGGGATCCGCCACCAGCAACGAAGAAAAGCTGCTGGTTTTGGCCAGCCAGCAGGCGGTGGAGCAAATTGCCCAGCAGTTGGCCGGTTTTGCCAGTCGCTTGGCGGCCCAGCCCCGCTCTTTGCCGACCATCGATGCCTTGGTGGCGGATGTCTACGGCAATCAGGTGATCTTGAACAAAGGCAGCCGCGACGGCTATCGCGTGGGCCTGATCCTTTCTGTGGAGCGCGTCGTTCGCGAGGTTAAGGATCCGGCCACAGGAGCAGTCCTGCGCAAATTGACCGAGCCAGCCGGCCAAATTCAACTGACAGAGGTGGATCAGGGATCCAGTGTGGGCCGCATTCTCAGCGGCTCTGGCTTTAAGGTGGGAGATGTAGCCAAGCCTCTCCAGTAAACTCCCAACGCTCTATCTTCAAGACCCTTCAATCGGGGCAAAGCCCTGGCGTTGAATATTTTCGGTAACGGTGCGCGGCTCCAGAAATTGCAGCAGGTAGTCGGGGCCACCGGCTTTGGATCCCACGCCGGAGAGCTTGAAGCCGCCAAAGGGCTGCCGCTCGACCAAAGCGCCGGTGATCTCGCGGTTGATGTAGAGGTTGCCGACAGCAAAGTCTTGGCGGGCCTGTTGGATGTGGGAAGGAGTGCGGCTGTAGACGCCGCCGGTGAGAGCGTAGGGAGTGGCATTGGCCAGCTCCAGGGCAGAGGAGAAATCCGCTGCCGCAATCACCGCCAGAACCGGTCCAAACAGCTCCCGCTGTGCCAGTTCCGATTGGGGATCCACCTGGCTAAACACCGTGGGGCCGACGAAGTAGCCTTTTTCCGGCACGGGCAGGCTGAGTTCCAAGCGGGCGTAGGCTTGGGCCGCTTGAATGGCCTGTTGCAGGCGGGCTTGGGCCTCGGCATCGATCACCGGGCCGACCTGGGTGCTAGGATGAGCCGGATCCCCCACGTTTAACGACCGCACCGCCTCGATCAACCGCCCCAAGAACAGGTCGTGGATCGACTGCAAGACAATGGCCCGCGAGCAGGCGGAGCATTTTTGGCCACTGTAGCCAAAAGCAGAGTTAACCACCCCCTTCACCGCCAGATCCAGGTCGGCGCTTTCATCCACAAGGATGGCGTTTTTGCCGCCCATCTCGGCAATCACCCGCTTGATGTGGTGCTGTCCCGGTTGCAATTGCGCCGCCTGGGCAAGGATCTGGCAGCCCACCGCCTGGGATCCAGTGAAGGCAATCAAATGTACCCGTGGATCTTGCACCAGGAGAGGGCCGATCTCTTCCCCAACTCCTGGCAGAAATTGAAAGACGCCTTCCGGGATCCCGGCTTCGGCGAGGGCCTTGAGGATGAAGCCTGCCAGCTTGGCGGCGACCAGCGAAGATTGCTCTGCCGGCTTGAGGAGCACGCAGTTTCCAGCCACCAAAGCCGCCATCGCCATGCCACAGGGGATGGAGAGAGGAAAGTTCCAAGGGGCGATCACCACCGCCACACCGCGGGGCTGGTAGTGGTAATGGTTGGTTTCGCCGGGCAGGTTGCACGCCCGTCCTCGATCCAGAGCCTCCATCTGCTGGGCGTAGTAGCGGCAGAAGTCGATGGCCTCGGAAATCTCCCCATCGGCCTGGGCGATGGGCTTGCCCACCTCCAGCACCATCCAGGCGGCCAGCTCTGCCCGTTGAGCCTCGATTTGCTCCGCCACCCGCCGCAGGATCCCCGCCCTCACGGCCACAGGCGTGCGCCGCCAGCGGGGAAAGCTGGCCTGGGCCGCCCGCAGGGCTTGCTCCACCTGTGCGGGACTGGCCAACCCAATCTCACCCACCACTTGCTCGGGATCGGCAGGGTTTAAAGAAGGAATAGACTGTCGGGTTGGGCGATATTCTCCGGCAATCCAGGGCTGAACTGTCTGGCCCAGTTGCGTTTGAACTTTTTGCAGGGCCTGAAAAAAGGGATCCCGCTGCTGGGGCTGGCTGAAATCCGTATCGGCAGCCGCGACAAACGAGAGGGAAGGTGGCTGAAACATGGATCCCTCCTCCAAGACAGGGGGGGCCAACAACTGTTCGGCGTCGTAGCCCTGGACACTTTGCCGCAGGAAGGACGTGTTGGCGGTATTTTCCAGCAAACGCCGAATCAGATAAGCCATGCCCGGCAGCAGCTCTCCATAGGGACAGTACACCCGCACCCGCTGTCCCTTCTGCACCAGGGCCTTGGCCAAGGGGTCGGCCATGCCGTAGAGCACCTGCAGCTCAAAAGCAGACTGAGGTACCTCCAGCGCCTGGGCGATGGCAATGGCTTTGGCCTGAGAACGCACATTGTGGCTGGCAATGGCGGCACGCAGATGGGTGTGGTGCTCTAACAAAAGCTGGGTCAGGCGCTCAAAATTGGCGTCGGTGGCGGCTTTGTCGTTGTAAACCGGCTGCGGCCAGTGCTTTTGCGCCGCCAGGATGGTCTCTTGATCCCAGTAGGCGCCCTTGACCAGGCGCACCGTCACCGGGGATCCCCGCTCTTTGGCCCAGGCGATCAGGTTTTGCAAATCGGTGTAGCTATCCCGCAGGTAGGCTTGTAGGGTCAGGCCAATGTCGGTGCGGCTGCGGAACTCCGGCTCCAGCAGCAGCTCCTGTAAAATGGCCAGGGTAAGGGATTTGTAGCGGTACTGCTCCATATCAAAGTGGATCCCGACTCCCAGGGCCTCGCCCCGGCGCAACAGGATGCGGATCCGTTCTCCCACCTTGGCTTTGGCCCCTGCCGGGTCGATGGGGTCGAACTGGGAATAGAAGGCCGTCAGCTTCACCGACACTTGGGGCATAGGCTGCGGCTGCGGCCAGGTTTTGACCACCTTTGCCAATTGCTCCATCGCCTGTAGGTAGCGCTCCAGGTAGGATTGGGCTTCGGCTTCGGTGAGGACGGCTTCCCCCAGCAAATCCAGGGTAAAAGCCATGCCTTGGCGGTGCAGAGTTTCCAGCGTTTGGCTCACCTGCTGCAGGGTTTCTCCGGCAATGTAGCGACGGGCCAGGGCTTCTACAGCAGCGGTGAGGGTGCTGGCGGCCAACTGTCCAGGCAGAGAATGGGGGTCGGCAAAGTTGAGTAGGTTTTTCAGTATCCCCGGCAACTCTACTGCCGGATCCAAGAGATACTCTTGAAGATGGCGAGCCATCTCTGCTTTGCTTTTCAGGCTGGGCAAAACATCGATCAAGCGGAACAACTGGGTGCGCAAATGGGGGTTCTCCATCGCCCAGGCCAGCAGCCTGTCCTCCCAACGCAGTTGATCCCGCCATTGGGCCAGCAGGGATCTCCCCTCGCCCCGAACGGAATTCAACAGAGACTGGGCAAGTGCTTGGGTTTGAGCCTCATAGGCGAGAGGAGCAGCTTGGGCAACCATAGGGCAATCGGAAGTAGAGCTGGCGGGATCCCACTATCCTGTCACGGGCGGGATTGAGCCTGAGCTAGATTTTGATAAAGATGATAGTTTCGACGGCCCTAACAGGGCCACTGCGGGGCCTTAAACACCACGAGCAAAACAGTTAAAACCATTTGGATACAGGAGAGCTATGCGGGCTTTTGTTGCAGGGGCTACGGGAGAAACGGGGCGGCGCATCGTCAAAGAGTTGGTGGGCCGCGGCATCCCGGTACGGGCGCTGGTGCGCAGCCGCGAGCTGGCCGCACAGGTTCTGCCCCCCGAAGCGGAAGTGGTGGTGGGAGATGTGCTGGACCCGGCCACGCTAAGGGCCGGCATGGAGGGATGCACGGTGGTACTCTGTGCTACAGGAGCTAGGCCCAGTTGGGATCCCTTGCAGCCCTACCGAGTGGATTATGAAGGCACCAAGAACCTAGTGAATGTGGCCAAAGCCCAAGGGATCCAACACTTTGTTTTGATTTCTTCTCTGTGCGTGTCCCAGTTGTTCCACCCCCTCAACCTGTTTTGGCTGATCTTGGTGTGGAAAAAACGAGCCGAAGAATACTTGCAAAACAGCGGCCTCACCTACACCATCATTCGGCCAGGGGGCCTGAAAAACCAGGACAACGAGGATGGCATTGTCCTCTCCCAAGCTGACACTCTCTTCGAGGGCAGCATCCCTCGCCTCAAAGTAGCTCAAGTGGCTGTTGAAAGCCTATTTCAGCCGGCAGCAAAAAACCGCATCTTCGAGATCATCGCTAAGCCCGGCGTTCCCAGGCGGGAGTGGAGTGACCTCTTTGCCCTAGCAAGCTAGGGCCCCGTCGGAAGAAAAGTAGTATAGGGATCTCACGCCCGAGGCTGAGGGCGTTATAATCTCCGCAGCCCTAGCGGAGGTCCCTGAGATGGTTGTGCAACTCTTGCCTCAGTGTGAGAACTTACGGGAGCATGTTGAAACGATTCTAAACCTTTGGCAGCAGGATCCCACGCTCTCAGCAAAGCAAGATACAACCCGAGTTCAGGCTTCACTGAGCAAGGCTATTTCCCCAACTTTTGAGATTGTCTTTGCCGGTGCTTTTAGCGCTGGCAAGTCGATGCTGATCAACGCCTTGTTAGAAAGGGAGCTTCTCTATAGCGCTGAAGGACACGCCACAGGGACAGAGTGCTACATCTCCTATGCAGAGCCTGACGCCGAGAGGGTAGTACTCACCTTCCTCAGCGAGCGGCAGGTGCAGGAACAGATGGCTGCCTTCTGCACTCGCTTGGGCTTAGCCCTACCCAGCGGCAACAACCTAGAGGAAGTCACCCTCAATCGCCTAAAAGAGCAGGCTGAGGCCATTGTTCAGCAGGAGGGCGGCAAAAGTAAGTCGGAACGAGCAAAGCAGGCAGATGCGCTGCGCTTATTAATTGAAGGTTTCCAGCAAAACCGCGCCAGAATTCACCCAACCGAAAACAGAGTATTTTCGATGGAACAGCTTAACCTTGGCAACCTAAGAGAAGCGGCCAGTTTTGCGCGGCGCGGTGCCAATAGTGCAGTTCTGCGGAAGATTGAGTACTACTGCCATCATCCTCTATTAGAAGACGGAAACGTTATTGTCGATACCCCTGGAATTGATGCTCCGGTTAAAGCGGATGCCGAGCGCACCTATCAAAAAATTGCCGATCCAAACACTTCCGCAGTTGTCTGTGTCCTCAAGTGTGCTACAACAGGTGAGCTGACTAAAGAAGAAACAGAACTCATTGAGCACATCCAAAGTAGCGAAAGTATTCGCGATCGAGTTTTTTATGTGTTCAACCGCATTGATGAAACTTGGTACAACTCCCAGCTAAGGCAGAGATTAGAGACCATCATTGACCAGCAGTTTCGTCAAGCCCGCCTATTTAAAACTAGTGCCCTGCTTGGCTTCTACGGCTCGCAGATCAGGGAAACGACTCGAGAAACAAGGTTTGGTCTGGATACCATTTTTGCAGAAAGTATAAAAGAGCTAGGTGGCAGAGAGCAGACACCTCAATTTATTAGCGAATTTGTCAAGTACTGTAGCTCCTCAGGCAGGCTTGTGGGATCCCCCTTCCGCCCTTCGGTGCACGGCTATGAGACTCCTATCGATAACTACGTTCGAATTCTAAGCGAGTGGGGCAAGCCCTTGATTGAGTACATGATCAAAGATAGCGGCATAGAAGAATTTCTCAGTGGGATTACTCGCTATTTGAAGGAAGAAAAGCGCCCGCAGTTGTTTATAGCTCTTGCCGATGACCTGCAGCCTCTGTGTATTGAGCTCAGAAAGTCCTACCTAGATCTTTATGGAGACCTAGACAGCCAACCCAGAGAAGTCGATAGCATGATTGCCCATGAGTTAATGCTTATTAATCAGCAGTTGAATAGGATTGGTCAAGAGTTTGATGAACACATTCAAACTATGGTTAGTGAAATTATCGACGGAACGGATAAAGAGTTTGAGTATGACTTCCGAAGGCTGCAGGCCAAGATGGTGCGTAGGCTGGATGAGCTTCTGGACACATTCTCAATAGATAGTGCCTATAGCCAAGCTGTTCGCATCCACCACCGTAACTCCACAGCTCCCTTTTTGGCTGTGCTGGTTGAGGCCCTTTACTACCTATCGAATCACCTAGAGGATATACTGGTCGAGTCTGCCACCACAGTTGTGGAGAACTCCTTCCGGCGGATTATCGATCGGGTACGCAGTGCAGACTACTACAAGCAGTTGTTTCGCCTACTGGGATCCGACGGTGATCTAGAGAAAAAACTACTAGAGGTTAAGGAAAAAGTTTGCACTGCATTAGTCAGCGGCGCTCGAAAAGAGTGCGATCGGTATCTAAGAGAAAGTCCTCGCTTCTATGACGAGGGCACTTTCTCCATTTACCAGTTCCGGGAAGTTTTAAAGCAAACATCTCAGTCCTACGATATTTCCGCTATTCGAGATGCGGAGCCGGGGATCCGGCAATTGCTGAAGCTTGACTTTGAGCCCAAAGTCAGCCAGACAATACGCTCTAACTTCCGGCAAGAAACCAACAATACCCTCAAGACTCAGCTCTTGCCCGTTGCTAAGGAAGTGGCTGATGAAATTCTGCAAAAGTATCCCGAAGCAAAGCAATTTATGGAAGCGACACTTAGAAAGGAAGCAGAAGAAAGAATTACCTTAAACCAACAGCGTCTAAGGGATCTAGAAGCAAAGATCGATAGCTACAACCAAGCCGTTTCTGGGATTAACCTATGCTTACAGGCTATGGGCCTAGGTCGTGAACTTTTGCCCTCGATTTCTTTACTGAAACCTTCTTCGACCGGTGAATTAGCTGACAGCTCAGCAGGTTCTTCCGAGCAGCCAGCGAGCGAAAGTGAGCCGAGTGATGAGATCTCTGACTTAGGTAAGATTTTCCCCGAGCTGGACAGCATACTTGACGATCTGAGATAAAGCAGTTTGTTTCTCCCTACTATTTGAGGAGGTGAAGTTTTGTTGCCTAAGTCCCTGCCCTTGCAGCAATACTTAGAAGGGATCCTCTCTGTAGGGGAGAAAACTTTCAAGGTTGCTAGCCTGGTCAAAGCTGCCCAAGAGGATTTGGCCAAAAAGGAAGAGCTCAATCGCTTGTTTATTGCAGCCTTGAGATCCTCGGGGATCCTCCCACCGGAAAACCTGATTAGTATTGCCAGTAGCCTTCTTGCCACTAAACCCGAAGAAAAGCTACTGCAAGAAACCAAGTGGTTTGATCAGGGCCTGACCTGTCAGCTCTTGGTGCCGGGTAAGAAGGAGTGGGAGAAAGGCAGGGTCAGATTGCGGATCACTGTAGAGTTTGAGCCAGAGCGTACGGGCTCAGAAAGTAGTGATGGATCCCCTCTAGATGACCTTCGCACAGACAAGGAGTAGCTTAAGTTAGCGGGATGCATTAGGAGGCTGGGTCAGTGTCAAGCAACGATCAACCTCAAGATCGCCAAGATCGCTTTGTCGAGATAGATGCTTCTCCAAACACCGTCGTTGATATAGGAGGAGGCCTGATCTACTCAAAAGAGTTTATTTGGGCTTGCTTGCAAAGTGCTTATGATAACTTTGGATCTCGTTTATTCGACAAACTTAGAGCCAAAAACATTTCTGGCTCGGTCAATTTTTACCAAATAACTGATGCGAGAGGGATCCCTGCTAAACTTTTACGTCCTAGCTTGCCATGGGTTGATGGCAGAGTTAGGGTAAGGCTAATAGTTGAGTTTGAGCCAGAAGATCCAGGATCAGCAAGCGATGGATCTTCTCTGGATGACCTTCGAAAGGATGCCGATTAGCCAGGTCTGTTAGCACTAGGAAACAAGACATGCTTGACTCGATACTTCTCAAAGTAGATGATAAAGAAACTGCCGTTGCGATTGGCGACCAAATCTATCTTCCTAGTGTTTTGCACAGTGCAATTATTGATTACCTTCTTGCAGATATTGCACGAACAAATAGCCACCTTCGCTCAAAAAAGGTTCACGTAGAAATTAGAGCTTTAGTAGAGGGAGTAAAATCCCGAATCTTACAGCCTAGAAGGGATTGGTCTGAGGGAAAGGTATCCCTTAAAGTTTGTCTCGAGTTTATTCCCGATAGCCCATCTCGAGACTCCGAACTAGATAGTTTTCGCAATACAGGTGAGTAATGGATGAAAGAGAAAAAACCTGGTGAGAGGCTCCCGATCCCAGCATCTGTGCGGGAGTATGTCTTCCAAAGGGATGGCTTCCGCTG
>NZ_JANSJH010000079.1:0-13265 GCF_047462495.1 Synechococcus sp. H55.2
CACCCCCAGCCCCTCTCCCTGAGGGAGAGGGGAGTTAGAGCGGCGCGTTCGCGACGGCGTTGCGGAGCAATAACGACGTAACGAACCGTTTCATTGCTGTTTGAAATGACTATAACCCTCACCCCTGCCCCCAGAAGAAGAGGGGAGTTGGAAATGTGAACGAACTGTTGCATTACCGTTGCCTTGCTGTGAGTCCAGCGATCCTGAATTTGGATGGGAATTGAGGGGGAAGGGACGGAGGCTCAACGGTTCCCTAGCGATAATTAACAAATTGCAACGCCACCGGGTAGTCCTGCTGCTTGAGCATTTGAATCACCGCTTGCAGCTCGTCCTTATCCTTGCCGGAAACCCGCACCAGATCCCCTTGAATGGAAGGCTGCACTTTCTTGAAGTTGTCGCGGATCTGCTTGGCGATCTGCTTGGCCAGCGTGGCATCAATGCCCTTTTTGAGGCGAACCACTTGGCGCACCCGGTTGCCGCCGACGCTCTCCGGCGGCTGGAAGTCGAAGATTTTCAGGGAGAGGCCCCGCTTGGCCGCTTTGGTGAGGAGCAGCTCCCGAATGGAGTTGAGGGCCATGTCGTTGGCGGTGGTGATGGTCAGGGATCCCTCCTCCAGCTCCATTTCTGTCTGGGTATCCTTGAGGTCATAGCGCTGTTTGATCTCCCGCCGGGCTTGATCCACGGCATTCACCAGTTCCTGCCGGTCGAAGTCGCTAACGATATCAAATGAGTAGGTAGAGGCCATAAACCCTATCTTCGCTACCGTTCCGTATCTTAAGCTCTCAGGCCAAGCAGGGATCCCCAACCCTCAAAGAAGCTACAACAGGTAGAGGGATCCCTGTCCAGATTTGCGGAGAAGCAGGATGGCCGATGTTGTTTTAATTACAGGCGCTTCCGAAGGCATCGGCAGAGCCACCGCCTTCACCTTTGCCCGTGGGGGGTACCGCTTGGCCCTGGCCGCCCGCACTGCCGAAACTTTGAAGCAAACGGCCATCGACCTGGAGCAAAGTCTAAACGCCGAGGTCTTGGCCGTTCCCACCGATGTCACGCAGCCAGAACAGGTGCAAAACCTGGTGGAGAGAACCCTAGAACGCTATGGCCGCATCGATTGCCTGATCAACAACGCCGGCATCTGTATGAGCGGCCCTTTTTTGCAAACCACCCTGGAACACTGGCAGGCGCTGATGGCGGTCAATTTTTGGGGCTACTTGTACACCATCCGGGCCGTGCTCCCCGATATGCTGAAGCGCAAAAAAGGTCAGATCATCAACGTGGGATCCATCGGCGGCAAAATGCCCCTGCCCCAAATGAGCGCCTATTGTGCCAGCAAGTACGCAGTCAGCGGGCTGACAGAGGCGCTGCGTCTGGAACTGCAACCCCACGGGATCCAGGTAATCGGTGTTCATCCGGGCATTGTCAGCAGCGATTTTCTCAAGCGAGCCATCTTTCTGGATGAGGGGGGGCCGGAGTCCCCTGCTGACGGCCAATCCCAAGCCTCAGGTGGGAAAGCCCGCGAGCAAATGCAACAGGCGCTGGAGAGTTTTTGGGCCAGCCGGCCAGAAGAAGTGGCCGAAGCCATTTGGGACGCCGCTTGCCAGTCCAAGTCGGAGGTGGTGGTGGGCATGGCCCAATGGGCGGTAGGAGCTTACACCCTCTTTCCCGGCTGGGTTGGCCCACTGCTCCAGAACATCCCTCGCTAGCCATCGGATCGGTCAGGCCCGGCAATGGCAGGAAGAGGGCCAAACTTAGGTATAGTGTGGGGTACAGTTCAATACTGGTCTCACAGCAGAAGTATGGTTGAGTCTGCGCCTTCTCCTTCCGGCACTCAGCAGCACATCTTGATCGTGGAAGACCGAGATGGCCGCCGTACTCAGGTGCTGGGATCCGCCAAATACTTCATCGGTCGGGACTTGGCGAACGACATTTGTCTCAACTCTCAGTTTGCTTCCCGTTACCACGCCATGCTGCTGCGGGTTCCTGCCGAGCGAGAGGGAGAATATTGCTACCGCATTTTGGATGGGGATCTGGAAGGTCGGCCCAGCACCAATGGCCTGTTGATCAACGGACAGAAATTGACCACCCACCAGCTCCGGTCGGGAGATGTGATCAGTTTCGGCCCCGACGCCAAAGCCACCTACAAAATCATCAAGGCCCCGTAAGTCCCGATCTCTCCCAAGAGCACCATTGCCTGCGAACCAATAGCAGCAAGGCCAGCACCAAAGCCAGCTCCGACAGCAAGGTCGCTAAGGCCGCCCCCTGCCAACCCCACCTTGGGATCCAAACCGCATTCAAAAGCCCGTTCAGACCCAGTGCCGCCAGTTGCAGACGGCTGCGGGGCTTTTGCAGCCCGGCTGCGGTGAGCAGGTGAGACAGCAGCAGGTGGATCCCCTCCAGCAGGATGACCGGGCTGAGCCAGCGCAGGATGAGGGCCGTCTCTTGGTAAGCCGACCCCAGCACCCAGGGGATCCCGTAGGAGCCCAGCGCCACCCCCAGGGCGGCCAAACTGCCGTAGCCCACCACCCAAGGGAAGAGCTGCCAGGCGTAGTGGCAGCCTTGCCGTAGGCCCTTTTGCCCTTGGCGGCACAGCTCGGCAAAATGGCTGGTGAGCAGGGCGATCATCGGCGTTTGCGAGAAGTTGATCACCCGGTAGGCGGCGCTGTAGAGCCCTCCCGCTGCTGCCGAGGCCAGACGGGGCAAAAGCAGCTTGTCCAAATCGGTGAAGGTTTTTGCCGCCGCCAGCCCCACGGCAAAATCCCAGCCCGCCGCCAGCCGTTCCCCCAGATCTCTCCAGGCCAAGGGGGGAGAAGGCTTGCTCCACCGTCCCATCCCCCGCGCCATCAGCAGCAGCACGACCAGCACCATCAGGCTGTACAGAATGGCCCATCGCGCCAGGGATCCCCAGCCCAAGGCCGCCGCCAGCAATACGGCCCCCAATCGCCCCAGCGCCATGCCGGTATCGATGAGGGCCACGCCGGCAACCCGCTCTTGCCCGATCAGGATCCCCCTGTACACCTCAGGGATGGCGATAAACAGCAGGTCGCTCCCCAGCAGGATCCCCACCACGAGGGGGGAGATCCCGGCCAGCCAAAGGCTCAACAGAGGTGTTAACAGCAGCGTCATCCCCCCGCAGCCCAGCCCCGCCAACCACAAGCTGGGGCCGATCTCCTGGGCAGCCGCCGCGGATCCCCGGCCGCTCAGGCGCTGGATCAGCAGTTCCGACTGGCCCCAATGGCCAAACGGGGCGGCCAGGTTGCTGCAGGCCAAGATGGCGGAGAACACCCCAAAGGCTTCCGGCCCCAACAGCCGCGCCAGCAGGATGAAATAGGCCCCGGACAACCCCAGGCGCAGGCCATTGCCCAGCATCAGCCAGGCAGCCTGTCGTAGCCGCTGTTGTTCTGCCCTATCCACGGCAACCCTCCTGGACGAGGCTGGCCGCAGCCGGGGATACTGGCTGAGAGAGACCGCCCAGGCATTCAACCTTGTGCGCTGGGTGGATGGGTTGCAGCTTTATTCGGCAATTCTTCATGGCCAAACTTTACCCTGTTGGCAACATCACCACATCCGCGGAACGGGATCCCAAAACCCTGTTTTCCCCCCACTCCAGGCCCCCCGACCCGCGCCGCGTCCTTCCCCCGCCGACCAGTAGCCCTCGCTGGCTGGGATCCCCGCCGGCCAAAACGGTGGGCCAGGGCTACCGAGCTGTTGTCTTGCTCCTGCTGGCCAGCGGCTTGCTCCTGGGGGGGCTAGGATCCCGCCTGGCCTACCTACAACTGGTGCGCACCCAGTATTACCGCCAGTTGGCCGATACCAACCGCATTCGCCTCTTGCCCCAGCCGCCGGAACGGGGGCGCATTGTGGATCGCAACGGCGTGCTGCTGGCGGGCAGCCAGCTCTCCCACTCAGTCTTCCTGTGGCCGTTGGTGCAGTCGCGGCAGGGCTGGCAGGAGACGATCCCCAAGCTGGCCCAAGCCTTGAACATGGCCCCCGAAGAAATTGCCCAAAAGCTGGAACAGGCCGGCTACCGCTCCCCGTTTCCCGTACGCATCCTGCGCAACGCCAGCCCCCAGGTGGTCATTCAACTGGAAGAGATGAGCCGCGAACTGCCGGGGGTGATGGTGGAGGCGGAGACGGTGCGGTTTTATCCCCATGGCGACTTGGCCGCCCACCTGCTGGGCTATACCGGCGAGATCTCGCAAGAACAACTGCGGGCCGATCCCAGCTATCGCTTGGGGGATATCGTCGGCCTGATGGGCGTGGAGGAATTGTTCGAGAGCCATCTGCGCGGCCAGTGGGGCGGGCGACAGGTGGAGGTGGACGCCATGGGAGAAGTGCTGCGGGTGCTGGGAGAACAAGCCCCCCAACCGGGCGACACCCTGCAGCTGACTTTGGACGTACGCCTGCAGCAGGCGGCAGAGCAAGCCCTGGGCCAGCAGAAAGGAGCAGTGGTCGCCCTGGATCCCCGCGACGGCTCGATCCTGGCCATGGCCAGCTATCCCACTTTTGATCCCAACCTCTTTTCCAGCCGCATCACCCAAGCCCAGTGGGAGAGCCTGCAACAGCAGGACTTTCCCTTCCTCAACCGCGCCCTGCGGCCCTATCCCCCCGCCAGCACCTACAAAATCATCACCACCGCCGCCGGGATCGAGTCGGGGGCCTTTCCCCCGGATACGGTGCTGCAGACCGGCCCCTACATCCAGGTGGGCGGGTGGAGGTTCTGGGACTGGAACCGCGCCGGCTTCGGGCGGCTGAACTACCGCCAGGCGATGGCCTACAGCAGCGACACCTTCTTCTACCAGATTGCCCTGGGCACCAAGGCCGCCCCCCTGCAAGAATGGTCGCGTCGCTTCGGGCTGGGGCAATTGACCGGGATCGGCCTTAAGGGGGAAGCTGTGGGGCTGGTGCCCGACGCCGACTGGAAACAGCGTCACTGGCGCGAGCCTTGGTATGTGGGCGATACGGTGAACATGTCCATCGGCCAGGGATTTATCACCGCCACGCCGCTGCAGATGGCGGTGGTCACAGCAGCGGTGGCCAACGGCGGCTGGCGGGTGCGTCCCTTGCTCTCGAAACAGGTGATCCCGGAAAGCCCCGTGCCCCTGCGGCAGAAGGTAGGTCTCTCCCCCGCTACCCTGGAGATCTTGCAACAGGGGCTGCGGGATGTGGTGGTCTACGGCACCGGCGGCAACGCCAACCTGGGGCCGGGCTTTCCCCCTACCGCCGGCAAAACCGGCACCGCCGAGGATCCGCCGCGGCGCTCCCACGCCTGGTTTGTCGGCTATGCCCCCTCCGACCGGCCCGAATTGGTGGTCGTGGTCTTTCTGGAAAACAGCGGCGGTGGGGGTGGATCCCGGGCGGCCCCGATCTTCCGCGAGCTGATGCGGGCCTACTTCCGACCTG
Organism: Synechococcus sp. H55.2; assembly: GCF_047462495.1. Lineage (NCBI taxonomy): Bacteria > Bacillati > Cyanobacteriota > Cyanophyceae > Synechococcales > Synechococcaceae > Synechococcus > Synechococcus sp. H55.2. The sequence goes on from NZ_JANSJH010000079.1 coordinate 5,398, forward strand.
AGTCATAAGTGAGCCGACCGGGCACAAAAATTATCTGCGCAGCCTCTTTTCTCCCCAAAATTGCCTCAAGCCCCCCTAAAACCCCTATCCCAGCAGGCTTCTGACCTAACTTGGCTGTAGAATATGTCAGTGATTTGGAGCCAAACTGCCACAATCCTGCCATTCGCGCCAGCGGCGCCTTGGCGCAGTGCAGGGCAAGCCCCGCTCCTACAGACTGAAGACACTCTGGGCCGTGGTTGCTTCGCAGCCCCTCGCGAGTACGCGGCCAGAGACTGTTCTAACCCTATTGCCTAACTCACGAGGAGATCAGGATGAACAAGGCAGAGCTTGTGGATGCCGTCGCTCATCGCGCCAACGTAACCAAAAAAGAAGCGGAGGCCGTCATTTCGGCAGCGCTGGAGATCATCGTTGAAGAGGTCGCATCCCGCGATGAAAACGGCGAACCCAAGGGGAAAGTGACCCTGGTGGGCTTCGGCTCCTTTGAGGCCCGCAAACGCAAACAACGGGAAGGTCGCAACCCAAAGACCAACGAGAAGATGGTGATCCCAGAAAGCATTGTCCCCGCTTTTACGGCGGGCAAGTCGTTCCGCGATGCAGTGGCAGGGGGGAAATCTTAATTTCGCCGGGTGGGGACTCGCTTGCTGGGTAAGGCTCTTCTCAAGGCATGGGGCGGCCTCGGCATGGTGGCAATCGGGCTTGGGGAGCGGCGATTGCTGGCTGCTCTCCGGAGGAGATCCTGGATTTTTCGGCCAGCCTGAACCCGCTTGGCCCCCCGGCGTCGGTCTTGCAAGCTCTGGCTCAGGCGCTGTCCGCAGCAGAGCCGGTTGTGATCAGCCGCTACCCGGATCCCGACTACCGCGACTTGCGCATCTGCTTGGCCAACCATTGGGCAGTCGAGCCCGAGTGGATTTTTGTGGGCAATGGGGCGGCGGAGTTGCTCACCTGGGCCGCCCGCGATGCCCAAGGGCGGGAAGTATGGCTGCCCCAGCCTGCTTTTGGGGAGTATGCACGGGCCCTGGCGGCGGCGGGGGTGACCGTCAAGCCGTTGCCTTTTTTCCCCGCTCAGGGATCCCCTGATTTTGGCCTTCTGCAAGAACCCCTGCCGGCGGCAGGCAAGAGCAGCCGGGTGCTTTGGCTGAACAACCCTCACAACCCGACGGGCCGGCTGCTCCTGCAACAAGAGATCCTGCCTCTTTTGCCCCAGTTCGAGCGGGTGGTGGTGGACGAGGCTTTTATGGACTTTCTGCCAGGGGACTCTCCCCGGGATCCGCCCAGCCTGAGCTCTGACTCCAGTCTGTCGGCAATGCCCCGCAGCCAAACGGTGATCCCCCATCTGGCAGCTCACCCCAACACCATCGTCATCCGTTCCCTGACCAAGTTTTTCACCCTGCCCGGCTTGCGCATTGGCTTTGCGGTGGGGCACCCGGATCACTGGCGGCGCTGGCGGCAGTGGCGGGATCCCTGGAGCGTCAACGGATTGGCGGCGGTGGCGGTGGCAGCGGCTCTGGCGGATGAAAACTTTCGCCGGCGCACCCTGGCCTGGCTGCCCACGGCGCGGGAGCATTTGCTGAGCGGTCTGCAGGCGCTGCCCGGCTGGGATCCCTGGCCCGGCCAAGCCAACTTTGTGCTGGTGCGCTGCCCCGGCTCTGCCACCCAGATTCAGGAGAAGCTGTTGCGGCAACACCGCATCCTGGTGCGGGATTGCCTGAGTTTTCCTGAGTTGGGGGAGCGCTACTTGCGCATTGGCCTACGCACCTTGCCGGAGCAGGAGCAGTTGCTATCGGCCTGCCGGGAGATCCTGGAGAATAGCTAGGGATTTTTCTGCGGGAGAGATGCTGATGCCCGAAGCTACTGTCCTTTGGCCGGAATGCGATGCCCCCATCGTGCGAGGGGTGGCCCATTACAGCGATCTGGAGCTGCTGCGGGCCTTTCAACGGCAGCCGGAGGTGGCGCGCTACTTCATCGGCCTGTTTTGCCGCTACTGCAAGTGGGTGGACGGGATCCTGGCCGAACATCTGCCGCCCGAGCAATGGGCCGCCTATCGAGAACAGGTTTGGTTGCGGCTTTACCTGCGCCTACAGCGCCTGGATGTCCGCAGCCTTCTGGGAGAAGCGGCTGGTCGAGGGGATCCCGTGCTGCAACCCTGGCTGGCAGAGCAAACTCGTGAGCTGCTCCAAGCTTTGGACGGGATCCCTGCCGAGAAAGAAGCCGCTCCTTCGCAGGCTGTTGGTGGCGGCGGGACCAAGTCCTCTCTGTCGCCGGCACTGGCCTGTTATTTAAGCGCCGGCTTGGACACCTTGCCGGGAGACCTGCGCTTCATTCTGCTGCTGCGGGATTGCTTTGGCTGGTCACCGGCCCGCATTGCCGCCCAACTCAAGGCCGACGGATACTACCTTGCCCCAGAAGATGTGGATGCCATCGTTGCCTCTGCCCGCCAGATCTTGCTTCAGCACCTGCCGGCAGATGTGTGTGCCCTCTACCTCGAGGCAAAGTCCTAGAAGACTGTCATGGTCTTATGGCAGGGTAATAGAGCGCTGGTAGTCCTTGTTGGCAAGGCAGGTTCTCCTGTTAAGCTGTTTCCGGCTGTCACAACAGTTAACCGGCATTGTTTGCCGTCAGACTTGTATTAAGTTGAGTGTGGGCTGTCTATGAGTCCTTCTCCGCTTCTTCCAGACACTACCCAACCCGTACCTACGGCACAGCAGTCCCCATCCCATTCAGGTTCTCAACCTGCTCTTCAGGAAGCGCTGGGCCATCTGCACCTGGATGTGCTGAAAGAATTGGAGCGGTTTCGCCTCTGGCAGCGTTTGCAGCGCACGAATTCTGGGCCGCCGCGAGCAGGTCAGCTCAGGAATACCAGCTCTGGGCAGCGCTCCTCACCTGTGCTCATTCAAGAGGTGGTGGAAGACCTGGAAGAAGAAGAGATGCCACGGCCCTCTGGAGCCTTTTCGCCCCTCTGGGTCTTGCTGCTGTGGGTGCTCTCTTGCGCCGGGATTGGCTTTGGGGTGCGCTGGCTGATCTGGCCGGCAGAACTGTCTCTGCCCCCAAGCACTGCCAACAGAGCAGAAGAAAGGAGCCCCATCCAGGTGGATCTGTCCCGGTTGCCCTTGATCCCACTGGAACCGCTGCAAGGGCAGGTGGGAGAGGAGTTCTATTCCGGCAGCTTGGATCCGAGTCGGCTGGCGCTGGGCTTGACGACCTCCCCAGACTTGAGGGACTTGCAGATCGCTCCCCTTCAAGACGTTCCCAACCTGCTGGATAGCCTGCAAACCGACTTGGTCTTGGCTGCCGCAGAACCCTCTCGGCCCAGAACGGTGGAGCAGTTGGCGGCCAGTTTGGAGCGCCCCTCTCAACCCTCATCTCCCACCTCTGTGGGATCCCTGACCCTGGTGCCTCTGGGCAACAACGATCCCGATACTTTGGGGCCGAACCGCGGCGAGGGCACCTTCTTGGTGCTTACCACCTACTCGGGGGCCGAGAGCTTGGCGCGCGCTCGACAAGTTTCCGATGGGGCCTTTGTGAAAGATGTGAATGGCCAGAAGTTTGTGCAGTTGGCAGCATTTGAGCAACTGGAATATGCCCGCTATCACGCAGAAACCCTGAAAAGCAAGGGCTTTAACGTCACGATTGTTGAGCAGTAGCTTTGATGACTACAGATCCCGAAGCCAAGGGATCCGAGACAGCGGCAGCCGCCGCCAGATTCCTTCGCTCCCTGCTGGATCGAGCCAACGCCAGGCCAATAACCCGGCTGCCGAGAGGAAAACCAGGGCCAGCAACAAGGCAAGAGCATTCTGTAGGCCTTGCAAAAGGGGCCCAAGGCGGGTTGGGCTCGACCCGACCCGAGCAGGTGGCTTCGCTGAAGCTGGAGAAGGACTCAGGGGACGGACGGGTGGAGCGGGGCTAGAAGAGGAAGCCAATCTGGCGGCAGGAATGGCCGGCCCTGGCAACCGCTTCAAAGCCGTGGCCACAGCCTGAGGGCGCTGCTGCTGACGCAGCCACCGGTTCAGTTCTGCCAGGGAGATGGCACAGAGGTTGTTGAGACCTATACCCTGAATTCGCCCCACCAAAGGCCGGTCGTTGCTAACCACAACCACCAGCGTTCCCGGCTGCTGTTGGGCCAGGGCATAGGCGCAGTCGGCAATTGCCTCTTCCAAGCGGATCCGCAGGGACTGATCGCTGGCAGCGGCACCGCCCACCAGGGCCCGGGCTTCCGAGACGGCAAACCCCAGGCCAGGCCAGCGGCGCAAAAACTCGCGGGCCGTCGATTCTTCTTGGGGATCAATGGCCTGTCGGGTCAAGCGCTCCAGCTCGGCCATCACCGCCTGCGGCAGCACACACACTCCAAAGCGGGCCCACTCCTGCCATAGGGCCAAGCGACCGGCCAGGATCACCTGGCTGTCGAAGACGAGGAGAGGCGGGATCTCAGCCATAGGATGCGCCAGCGCTGGACTCAACCTCAATTGTGCAGCCTCTCTCAAGCCTTGGGTAGCAGGGATCCCTCGGCCAGGCAGAGGCGGATGGCCAGCGGGTAGAGGCGGTGCTCCTGAGTTTGGATGCGCCGGTAAAGGGATTCCACGGTATCTTCGGGCAGAACCGGCACGGCTGCTTGGGCCACGATGGGGCCGCTGTCCATTTCCAGCGTGACCCGGTGAACGCTGCAGCCGGCGATTTTCACACCGCACTTCAGAGCTTGTTCAACGGCTCGCAGGCCCTTGAAGCTGGGCAACAGGCTAGGATGCAAATTCAAGACGCGATCCGGGTAAGCAGACAACAACACCTGGGTAACCAGGCGCATCCACCCGGCCATGATCACCCATTCCACCTGATGCTGCCGGAGCACCTGGACGATGGCGGCATCCAGATCTTCACGACGGGGGTAGTCTTGATGGTTGAGCACAAGGCAAGGGATCCCTCGCTTTTGGGCCCGCTGCCGCACGTAGGCTATGGGATTGTTGGTGATGACCACAGCAATCTGGGCCTGCAGCTCACCTGCCTCAATGGCTTGAGCGATAGCCTCGAAATTGCTGCCATTGCCGGAAGCCAAAATGCCGAGGATCCCCGGCTGAGAAGGCGCCGGGATCCCGTTGGGATCCGGCCAGAGTAAGCTGGGTAGGTTCATGAGCGTTGGGCGGGAAAGTCTGCAGCCCCGCTATTTTAAACCCAGATAGATTCTCTGCTGATTCTGGCTGGGCTCATCTGGAAAGGGATGCAAACGCTCGCTGCAAGAAGTAGAGATTTGGAGTCAACTGCAAATCGGTGGTAACCCCCCGATAAATTGGGTAGTATGCCTCTAGCGGTAGCGCAAAGGGCGGAGTTTCCGGACGTGTTCGGCTTTCTTGGCGGTTCCAAAACTCAAACCATGCTTGGGGTGGACATCAACCCCGAGCGCATTGCCGTTGCCCAACTGAAAAAACAGGGCAATGGTCGCTATCGTCTGGCCCACTACCATAGTGTGGAAATGCCAGAGGGGGCAATGATCGAGGGGCGCATCCTCGATCCGAGCACGGTTGGCTTGACCCTGGCCAACTTGTTGAACGAATACAAGGTGCCCACCAACTTGCCGGCAGCCACAGCAGTGCCCGTAAGAGAGGCCATCGTTCGTCTCATTCGCCTGCCTGCCGACCTGCCTGCCGACGAGTTGCGCCGGGTGGTCTTGGAGCAGGAGGCCGAACTCTACATCCCCTACCCACGGGATCAGGCAGATGTAGATTACCAACCCCTCGGTCTAGACCTTTCCCAGGATGGCATTGAGCGCATCGAAGTCTTGCTGGTGGCCATCCCAAAAGAGGTGGTGGACAACTACCTAGAGGTGCTGCAGGCGGCCAACTTGAAGGTGCGCTGTGTGGAGCTGGCCAGCTTCTCCCTCATTCGCACCATCCGCGACCAGCTCATCCAGCACAGCCCTCAAGAGGCGGTGTTGCTTGGCTCCATCGGCTACGACAGCAGCGAGATCAGCATCTTGGTCAACGGCATCCCGCAATTTACCCGCACCGTCAACATCGGCACCATCCACATGCGGCAGGTGCTGGCCCAATCTCTGAATTTGCCGGTTAGCCGCACCGGCGACCTGTTGCGAACTCTGAGGTTACCCCTGCTCAACCCCGTCGATGTTTTGGCCACGGGAGAGCAACCGATTCCCAGCAATCCCGGCATAGCAGCAGTGACGCGCGTTGTCTCCGATTTGGCGGATGAACTGAAGCGCTCCATCGACTTCTTTACGAGCACAGAAAGCAGCTTCCCGGTGGTGAAAGTCTTGCTGGCCGGGCCGGGGGCCAGCATTGGCCAGATGGATGGTTTCCTATCTCAGTCGTTGAGCGTGGCGGTAGAACTGGCGGATCCCTTTGGCAACATCCTGGTGCCGGATTCAATCGAGGTGCCCTTGGAGGAGCGCCCGGCGATGGGGGTGGCCCTGGGGCTGGCCATGCGGGAAGCCGGCAAGTAACGACAGGGATCCCTCGAAGGCACTATCCAACAATGAGCGAGCAATGAGTGAGGCGATTGGATGTACACACCGGAAATCAATTTTCTTAAGGAAAGGCCGGAAGTTCCCACCACCGTTCAGACAGGGGCGGTAGCCGCCCCGACAACTGCCGCCGGAGCCGAGAGCTGGGCTTTGGCCATTGGCCTGGGGGTTGCCGTGACTGCTGTGGCCATGGGAACTTTTTGGTATTTCCAAGACAGCTTTTCCCGTCAGCGGAACACTCTGAGGGCAGAGCAAACCCGCCTCGACGGTGAACTCAGCACAGCCAATGCCGAGTTGACCCGACTCCAGGGCCTCAGCCAAGAATTACAAACCATTCGCACCCAAACGGAGGGGTTTCGCTCCTTTCTGGGATCCGTCCAGCCCTGGTCGGCCATTTTGGAAGAAGTGCGGCGCAGGATCCCTGGCCGAGGGGTGTGGATAACCAACATCAGCGCCTCTGGGGATACCGTGAACATCCAAGGCGGGGCGCTGGATTTTCCCTTGGTGAACGACTTTTTGCTCACCCTGCTGGATTCCAACTTCGTAACCAGTGCCGTTCTCAACAGTGCCTCTCGAGTGGAGGGCACACCTGAAACTGAACCCAGCGTCACCTACGGCCTAACGGTTACTATTCGGACCATAGGGGATCCCGACCCAGAGTTTACCCGCGAGCTGGAGCAGCGGGGAGCAATAGGCTTGGTGGAAAAGATCCGCATTCTGCGTCAAGTGGAGGGGAACTGATGACTGGCTCGGTAGAAAGTTTTCACGACGACCAACTAATGGCACCCCCGGCAGGGCCGCCGATATTGTTGGGGGTCGAGCTGACTCCCATTCGCATTGGCCTGTTGATCGGGATCCTGGGCCTGGGCGCGGCGGGCTTTTTGGCCTTCACCCAACTCCGTCCTCTGATCAGAGAGGTGCAAGCCTTGGAAAGAGAGGTGGCCCAAAAAACCAGCCAGTTGCAGGAGGTACAGGGCCAGATTGCCGGCTTACAGGACGTGCCCAACCAAATCGAGAGGGCTCGCGTGCAGCAGCAGCAGATCAGCGCCTTGCTGGCCACCCCTGAGAATGCCGACACGCAACTGATCGATCTCAACCGGCTGGTGCGGGGACAGCCCAACAGCGAGCTGCGCAGTTTTGCCCCTTCTCCCCTCACCCCTGCTTCTTCGGCCAACTCCGAAGTGCCCGCGATCATTGCTCCGGCCATCCAGGTGCAAACCACCCGCGTCGCGGTGCGGGGCCCCTATACGGACATCATCAATCTCATGAGGGATGTAGAGCGCCTACGCACCTTGTTTCGGGTGAGCAACATCAGCCTAAATCCTGTTCAAGACACAGGGGAGCTGGACGCCGCTTTTGATTTGATTGCCTACATCTACAACAAGGACGTTCCCTTGGGCACGGC
>NZ_JANSJH010000080.1:0-13202 GCF_047462495.1 Synechococcus sp. H55.2
GCTCGGCAGACTCAGCGCGGCTGGCCTGGATGGACTGATGCAGCTCCTGGATTTCTCGGCTGTTGGCAGCAACCTGTTCGGCCGTCCAAGCCAGCAGTTGCTCCACCCGATCTAAGCGGTCTTGACTCTGACTGTTCACCCGGACGCTCCGCCTTGCGAGTTAAAGTTAATCAACGCGCTCAGGCAATTATAAGCAAATCTCTGCCAACTTCGAGCTAAACTCGACCAAACAAAACAGGTGGCATTGTCAAGCCATAGAGCGAGCTGCTACTCCCAGAGCCGCCGAATAGGAGAGCGATGCAGCAACCGATGAGCCTCAGCCAGCAACTCTGGGATCCGCAGATGCTCTGGACAGCGGGGTAAACAGTCGCCGCATTCGGTACAGCGGTCGGCAGGCAAGCCCGGAAACCAATGTCCGGCTTGGCCAAACATGTTGTAGCGGTACTGGGCAAACTCTGTCATGTCGTGGGCAATGGCCAAGTTGCGCAGCCGCAGCACTTCGGGGATGTGAATCCCCTCTGGGCAGGGCAGGCAGGCGTAGCACTGAGCGCAGCGGCTGGATCCCAGACGCTCCTGCTCGGCTTGGCGCAACCGTTCCTGGATCCGTGGGCCCTCCACCCACCAACGGTCGGGATCCTGCAAAGCAGACAAGGCCACCTGCAACTCCTCAGGATGAGTGACACCCAAGCTGAGGGTGTGCACACGCGGATCTGCCAGCAGAAAACGATAGGCAAACTCCAAGGGGCTGAAGGGCGCACAGCACTCTTGCAGGTGTTGAGGGGGGCGATAGAGCATTCCCCCTTTATCGGCAGGAGAAATGATGAACACGCCCATATCCTGCTGGGCAGCCGCTTCCAGAGCCGGCGCATTGCGCTGTTGGAAAAAGTGATGGTGCAAATTGACAAAGTCAAAGCATCCGGTCTGGATGGCCTGCAGGATTAACTCCAGGGATCCATGGGTGGAAAACCCAATGTGGCGCACCCAGCCTTCTTGCTGGAGCTGCTTGAGAATCGGCAGCCCTTTCTGCAGTACCCACTCCAGATGTTCCGGCAGATTGATACCATGAAAGGCAAACTGATCCAAATAATCCACCCGCAGACGGCGCAGGGATGCCTGCAGCCGCTCCCGCAGACAATCGCTGGGAGTGAGCTTGCTGGTCAAAATCAACTGATGGCGTGGGAAGGGCAGAGCTGGCAAAATCTCGCCCAAGAGCGCCTCGGCGTGACCATAAGCCTGGGCCGTTTCGATGTGGTTGATCCCTGCAGCCAAGGCTGCCTCAACGGTTGCCTGAGCCTGATCCCTGGGCACATTGACCAAGCGCATGCTGCCCAGAGAAAAGGCTGAAATGAGCTGCTGGGTGCGTCCAAAGCGGCGGTAGAGCATTCCGGTTCTCGCATCCAATCGTCCCCTCAAGGCGGGAGACAGCCTCAGATTGCCGGGTACAGGCATTGTTGGGAATTGTTGCCCAGCAGTTCTGCTGCCAGCCGGATCGCCTGCTTGAGGCTCTCGGCGCGGGCCACCCCTTGGCCGGCAATATCGAAGGCGGTGCCATGGTCAGGGGAGGTGCGGATGAAAGGCAACCCGATCGTCAGGTTAACTGCCCGCTCAAAAGCCAGCATCTTCACCGGGATCAGGCCTTGATCATGATAGAGAGCCAAGTAGGCATCGGCCACGGCTGGGGATCCTTGGCCGTGCCAGGCTTGCGCGGGAGCCAGCCACATGGTGTCAGGGGGAAGCGGCCCCCAGATTTGGGCGTGGGGATAGGTGCGCAGCAGCTCGGTCAGCCATTCTTTTTCCTCAGATCCCAGTTGACCCCGTTCGCCGGCATGGGGATTGAGGCCGGCCACCGCGATCACGGGATCCGGGATCCCGAAGGTGTGGCGCAGGGATCCCACCAGCAAGTCCAGCTTTGTGCGCACTAAGTCTGGGGTCAGCACAGTGGGCACTTGGCCAAAGGGAATGTGGGTGGTGGCCAGCAAAACCCGCATCTGCCAACTGCTGTGGGGGGAACGGGCGACAAACATCATCCCGTAGCGTTCAGATCCGCTCAGTTGGGCCAACACCTCTGTTTGGCCGGGGAAGCGGTAGCCGGCTCGATGCCACAGATATTTGGCGATGGGCGCTGTCACGATCCCCTGAAACTCGCCCCCCAGCGTCTGTTCGATTGCCGTTTTCAGGTACACAAAACTGGCCGCCCCACCCTCGGCATCCCCTCGACCAATACGGCCAGACTGTAACCGAAAGCCTGTGTCGCATTCCAGCATTGGGATCCCTGCCGGATCGGCCAAGGTAGCCGCACACCTCTCCCTCAGTAGGCAGTGGGTAGCTTCCAAAACCTGCCGATCGCCCACCACGGTAATCCGCGCACAGGCCCGCACCTCGGGCTCTGCCAGCGCCTTGAGCACAATCTCCGGCCCAATTCCCGTGGGATCCCCCAACGTCAGGGCCAGTTTGGGCAGTGACAGGCTCATCAGGTCTTCTCTCGACAAGACAGGCGCTCCTTTTTCTTTTCTTGCCAATTCCTAGAGATCCCCCAAAAAGGGGGATACGTTAATCCATTCTGGCCCTAGGCCCGCCAGCAGGCTTTCTTCTTTCCGCTTCCAATTTCTAGAGAGCACGCAGAAAGCTGAAGCAGGACATTATCGCCGCAACCATCCAAGTTCCCGAAGAACGTTAGATTTTTGAGATTTTTGTTGCCAATTGATTGCGGATCCCTGGCAAAGGATTGACTGAGCAGGGGATTCGTTAGAGAGTATTTTCACCGGCTCGGCCGTCTGTACTTTGTCGCAGTTGTTGGCTGCTCTGATAGTCTTGACCGAGTAGGCACTTGTAAAGAGCTTTCCACCTATGGCCGACCAGGTATCCAAATCTGCTTGGAGGATCCGTTCCCTGCTGCTGCCCCTGTTGGCGGGGGCTGCCCTCGGCTGTGGGGGGAGTGGCAGCAGCTCTCCGTCTCTTTCGCCACCGGCTGGGGAGCCTGTCATCCTAAGAGTGGATCCGGTCAGGGGCCCCTTCACCAAGCTGGCCGATGCAGTTGCGGAAGCGCAGCGGCTACAGAGCGCCACAGCGGGGCTAGAGGTGCTGATCCAGATCTTGGGGACGGGCAGGGAAACTTTGCAAAGCAACCTGGCCCTGGATGGGGGCGACGGCACCAATGGCGGGCGCATTCGCGTCACCAACTCCACAGCTTACGAGATCCTCACCGGCCTGTTTGACGTGATTGTAGCCAGCCAAACCAGCCTGCAGGGGGTGGACGTGGTGCTGGGGGGCGGACGGGTTCAGGTGAACGACGGCACCTTTCAGCCGCGCAAGGTCACCCTCAACGATCCCCGCTCCAACATCTTGGTCAACGGCAATGCCGCCGTCCTGGAAGGGGCTTTGGGCCAACTGGCTCAGATTCTGTGCCAGCAATTTTTGGATCCCTGTGTGCAGATCTCCGGCAATGGCCGGGTCGCGAGCGTCTCACCCATTGTCAGCAAAGCCGGTGGGGTGGGTATAGGCACTGTGCCGGGGAGCAATCCCACCCTCGAGAACAACGCGATCCTCCTGCAAGCTCTGGGAGCTTTGGCGGTTCGCTACAGCAACAACTCCGGCGGGGTCTTCCGCAACAACCAGATCGAAGGGGATCCGCCCACTGCTGCGGCTGGGTTGGCGTTGCAGGCTCGCCAGACAGATGCCGGCGGCACCACCGGGATCCAACTGGATGGAGCGGGATCGGCGCCGGCGATTCAATCCAACCGGATCGGCGTGGGCGGGATAGCCGGCAGCGTCGGCATTCGCATCTTGCAAGGAACCCAGGCCCGCACCATTACCGGAAATACGTTCCTAGCTCGGGGCGAGGGCGCGGGGGTAGCCATTCAAGTAGCTCCCGGCACGCCGGAGGCAGTAGTCGCCGCCTACTTGGCCGGCAACAGCTTCCAGGGGAACTTTGCTGAGAGAATCGGCGGCGGATCTGCGCCGACGCCGACAGCGACCCCTGTCCCGACTCCGAGGCCATCTCCAACTCCCCCGGTGCTCGGCACCGGCCCAATTCAGATTACTCTCACCTGGAACACTATCGATGACCTTGACCTATATGTCACGGATCCCAGGCAGCAGACAGTGTTTTTTGACAATCGGGTTATTCCTTCTGGGGGACAGCTAGATGTGGATGCCAATGCCGACTGCGTTGCCGTAACAGAAAATCCTGTAGAGAATGTTTTTTGGGCCTCCACCCCGCCCTCAGGCCTGTACCTTATTGAGGTGAGGTTGTTCCGGCGCTGTTCTCAGGTCACTGCTCCCATTCCCTTTACTGTAACAGTTCGCAAAAGCGGAAGCGCCGCACAAACCTTCAGCGGATCGGCCACCTCTCCTGGCTCTGCGAGCAGGTTTACCTTTTCCTTTCCCTAAAGTTGGCTAAGGCTGGCATCCATTCGTCCTGGACACCCCCATTCCAGTTCTTGACTCAGGGATCCAGAAAACTTTTCCCCACCTTGCAGACAAGTGAGCCGCACAAGTTCAAACAGCCATAGCGGCCACAAAACACCTTCTTGAAGCAGAGTTCTTCTCCCCTCTCCCAGGGGGAGAGGGGTCGGGGGTGAGGGACAGCAGTGCCGAGTGCAGGGGATCCCTATTCCACGGCGGCCTTGGCTGCTTTCGCCTCTTTGGCGGCTCTCATTTCTGCCAGAATCTCCTCCGGCCGCTTGCCAGCCCGTTGGGATCCGGCAGGCAGCTCATGGGGATCGATCACCCCCTTGGGCAGGTAGGCAAACTCCCGCAGCGGCGTCACCATCGGGTCTTCCGTGACCTTGGAAGGCAAACGGCCCATCGCCACCTGGTGGTAGTTGAGGTCGTGGCGGTCGTAGGTGGCTAGCTCATAATCTTCGGTAACCGAGAGGCAATTGGTGGGGCAAAACTCCACACAATTGGCACAGAAAATGCACACTCCAAAATCGATGCTGTAGCTGTAAAGCTCTTTTTTCTTCATCTCGGTGTTATAGGCCCAGTCCACCACCGGCAGGTCGATGGGGCAAACCCGAACACAGATCTCGCAGGCAATGCACTTATCGAACTCGAAATGAATGCGTCCCCGAAAGCGCTCGGAGGGGATCAGCTTTTCAAAGGGGTATTGCACAGTCACCGGGCGACGGCCCATGTGGTCGAAAACCACCCCCATCCCCTGGCCGATGTACTTGGCCGCTTTGAAAGCATCGCTTACGTATTCGCCAACTCGCTTCAGAAAAGTCATGGCCTGTTCTCTCCCTCTCTCGCTTTCTTTACTTTCATTACTTTCATTCAACCCCCGAAAACGCTTGGGAAGGCGAGTTTCAAAGCTGCCGTCAACAGCAAATTGACAAACGAGACGGGCAGCAGAAATTTCCACCCCAAGTCCAGCAGTTGGTCAATACGCACCCGCGGCAAGGTCCAGCGCAAGAGGATGGCCAAGAACACGAAGATAAAAGCCTTGACCATCGTCATGAGAATCCCTAAGACCGCCGCGCCGATCTGCAAAAAGGGGTTGTCCAACGGGATCCCAGCCCAGGCGGCGATCGTCTCCACCGGCACCACGAACGACCAGCCGCCCAAGTACAACACCGCTGCAATCAGGGAAGCCAGCAGCAAGTTGGCGTAGGATCCCAGATAAAACAGGGCAAATTTCATGCCGGAGTACTCCGTTTGGTAGCCAGCCACCAGCTCCTCCTCGGCTTCCGGCAAGTCGAACGGGATCCGCTCCGTTTCCGCCAGGGCCGAGATCAAGAAAATGACAAAGCCAATCGGCTGCCGCCAGACGTTCCAACTGAGGATCCCCAGTCCGCTCTGCTGCTCCACAATCCCCACGGTGTCCAAGCCGTTGCTCATCAGCACCACCGCCAGCACCGACAGAGCTAGGGGTAGCTCGTAGCTGATCGACTGGGCCGCCGCCCGCAGCCCCCCCAGCAGGGAATACTTGTTGTTGGAGCCGTAGCCGGACATCAACAAGCCGATGGGCTGCACGCTGGAGGTGGCGATCAGGAAAAAGACGCCGATGGCGATGTTGGAGATCAACAGGTTCTGGCCGAAGGGAACCACCAGGTAGCACAAAAAGACCGGCAGGAAAACGAGGATCGGCCCCAGCGTGAACAAAACCGGGTCGGCCAGGCTGGGCAGCACATCTTCCTTCGTCAAGAGCTTGAGGCCATCGGCAATCGGGATCAGCACCCCCTGCGGCCCGGCCATGTTGGGGCCAATCCGCTGTTGGGCCGCTGCCGAGATCTTGCGCTCCAGCCAAGTCATCACCATCACCCCTAGAGTGGCGGCGATGACCAGCAACAACATGGGTAGGGGCATCCAGAGGGCGTGGGCAGCACCTGGGCCCAAGCCCAAGTTTTGCAGGGCAGTCTCAAAGCCAAGCTGTAGGTCGATACCGGCAGTTGTCATGGGGTTGAGTAGCTCCCTAAAGACGGTGGGTCAAAAAAACCTTGGATCCCGTGCGTTAACTAAGCCTTGCCGTTGGGATCCGACTGAGGGGGACGGTGGCGGCGGCGTAGCTCCTGCTGAATGATGGCCTGGAGGCGAGCATCGGATAGCTGCTCTGCGCGGCGACGCCTTTCTTCTTGGTACTTGGCCCATTGCTTGGGGCCGATAATTGCGGCAATAGTTGCAACAATCAAGAGCGGCAGTACCAAGATCGCCCAGGCCATCGCCTTTATCCTCGCTTTCCTAGCGGTATTTTAGCGATCCACCTCCCCCATGATGATGTCGATGCTGCCCAGAATGGCGATCATATCGGCTACCTTCATGCCGCGAATGAGCTGAGGCAGCACCTGCAGATTGACAAAGCCAGGCGGACGAATTTTCCAGCGCCAGGGACAGACATTGTCGTCGCCGACGATGTAAATGCCCAGCTCGCCTTTGGCGCTCTCCACCCGCACGTAGGCCTCTCCTTTGGGGATCTTGAAGTTGGCCGAGGGTTTTTTGCTGATGAACTGGTAATCGCCTTTGTTCCACTCCGACTTTGGCCCCTCCAGCATGCGTTTGGCTTCCAGATTTTCAAAGGGGCCACCGGGCAGGGCCTTCACCGCCTGCTGGACAATTTTGCAGGACTGGCGCATCTCTTTCATACGCACCCGATAGCGGGCCAGGCAATCCCCCTCTGGGTAAACGGCCACCTCCCAGTCGAAGTCGTCGTAGCACTCGTAGTGATCCACCTTGCGCAGATCCCAGTTGACGCCGCAGGCGCGCAGCATGGGGCCGGATAGACCCCAGTTGATGGCATCCTGCTTGGAGATGACCCCCACCCCTTCCAGCCGCCGGCGGAAAATGGGGTTGTCGGTAACCAGCCGCTCGTACTCATCTACTTTGGGCAGGAAGTACTCGCAAAAATCGAGGCATTTTTCCGTCCAGCCGTAGGGCAGATCCACCGCTACGCCCCCGACGCGGAAGTAGTTGTTGTTGATGAGGCGCATGCCGGTGACGGCTTCAAACAAATCCAAGATCCACTCCCGCTCCCGCATGGCGTAGAGGAAGGGGGTTTGGGCGCCCAAGTCCGCCAAGAAGGGGCCGAACCAGAGCAGGTGGTTGGTGATGCGGGTCAGCTCCAACATGATCACCCGCAAGTAGCTGGCCCGCCGGGGCACCGGGATCCCGGCCAGTTTCTCGACGGCGTTGACGGTGATGGCCTCGTTGAACATGCCAGCGCCGTAGTCCCAGCGGGAGACGTAGGGCAGGTATTGCACCACGGTGCGGTTTTCGGCAATTTTTTCCATGCCGCGGTGCAAGTAGCCGATCACCGGCTCGCAATCGACGATGTTTTCGCCATCGAGGGTGACCAGCAGGCGCAAGACCCCGTGCATAGAGGGATGGTGCGGCCCAAAGTTGAGCAGCATCCGGTCGGTACGGGTCTCGATCATGGGCATGGGCATAGCCGCCGCCTCCGCAACTGAAGAATGTTTATGGTCTGCAACATTTGCAGTATAACGGCTTTCCCGCGGTTCCTCGATCTCTCAGGCCATCAGGGATCCCAATTTTCGTCATTGAGGATCCCCTAATGGGTTCGGCTAGAGTGTTTTAAAAAAGGTAAGGAGAGGGATGGCGGCATCTGGTTCACCCCCGAATGGCTTATCTCGGCGGGAGCAACAGCATCCGCTATATGCTACCGACAGGGCTGTGCTTGATGAGCTGATGGCGCAGGCTCGGGAGAACCCTCCCTCCGATTGGGTGCTGGCCGAAGTCGCCCGTCTGCGCATCCGCTATCAAGGTTTCCCTGGCGCCTGGGATCTGCAGCAGGATTTGGATCAGATCCTGGAGCAGTGGGGCCTGAGCGAAGAGGAGCTGTTTGCCCGCACCCGCCAGATCCACGCTCGCGGCCAGGTGTACGACCGCAGCTTCAGCACGCGAGACGACTGGGCCTAGGAGGTCTGGAGTTGCTCCGCAAAAACAGGATCCAGAGGCACATCCAAAGCAGCGATGACCTTGGTCCAGAAGTTCATAAAGCCGATCCAGGCCGAGAGCTCCACCAGATCTTCATCCGACCAGATGGCTTTGAGTTGGGCAAAGAAGCTATCGGTAACCACCATGCTGGGCACGGTCATGCGCTCGGCGTACTCGATGGCCAGTTTCTCCGCCTCGGTGTAGAGGGTGCTGGTGCGGGCCTGGGCCACCGCCGCAATTTTGGCCGGGCTAGCTCCGTGTTTTTGCGCCTGCAGGGTGTGGTAGGGCAGGCAGTAGTGGCGGCAGCCGTTGATCTGGGCAATGCGGATGCTGACCAGCTCCTTCAGCTCTTCGGGCAAGTTGGGGTTGTCGGTGTGCAGCGCCCCGTAAAGGTTCATCACCGCCCGCATCAGTTGCGGCTTATGGGCCATCACCTGTAGCGGGTTGAGGGCGGTGCCATAGGTTTTCTCCAGGCTTTCGTAAACCTTCTGCAGTTGCTTATCGGCTTTTTCTGGGGGAACAGGAGGGATCCGCATGGATGATCTATAAAATTGCAGCATTCTCGACTTTAGCGCGTTTGGGGGATCCGCCCAAGCCTTCCACTCCGCTGCCCTGGCTGTTTCCTCAGGGATCCCTGCTCCCGCCCAGGATTGAACTTCGAACCTTCCGGCAATTCTTGCCTGAAAAGCTTTTCCCGGTCATGGGTTGCCCAAGGATTGCTCAATGGCTTCTACCTGCTGTTGGGTGGCCGTAGCCCCTTGATTGAGGGTTTGCTGGAGCTGTTCCCGCGACTGGTAGATCTGCAGCGGCCCTCCCTGGGGGATCCCTTGCTGGGCGGCCTCAGGGCTGGCCTGTTCCGGCCTCGGCTCTGAACCGAGCGGGTTGCGATAGAGGCGGTTCACAACCAAAAAGCCCACCAGCACCACGGCAGTTGCCACCAAAAGTCGAACCATACCCGGATCCCTTGCGAGCACCTGGTTCTAAAATGCCCAAAAAGAGCCTCAGGTATCAGAGGTCGGGCACAATGGTGCAGACTGCTCAGCCGGTACGGGTTGGCATTGGCGGCCCGGTGGGATCCGGAAAAACCGCCCTGGTGGAAAAGCTCTG
The DNA here is from genome assembly GCF_047462495.1 of Synechococcus sp. H55.2. Classification (NCBI taxonomy): domain Bacteria; kingdom Bacillati; phylum Cyanobacteriota; class Cyanophyceae; order Synechococcales; family Synechococcaceae; genus Synechococcus; species Synechococcus sp. H55.2. The sequence goes on from NZ_JANSJH010000080.1 coordinate 9,496, forward strand.
TCTGTCGCTGCGGGATCACCTGTCTTTGGCCGTGGTGACCAACGACATTTATACCCGCGAAGATGCCGAGTTTTTGGTGCGGGCCAAGGCGCTGGAAGCGGAGCGGATCATCGGCGTGGAGACCGGCGGCTGTCCCCACACGGCCATTCGGGAAGACGCCTCCCTCAACCTCGATGCCATTCAGGAGCTGGAGCGCCGCTTCTGTCCCCTGGATCTCATCCTGGTGGAATCGGGGGGGGATAACTTGGCAGCCACCTTCAGCCCAGAGCTGGTGGATGCCTGCATCTATGTTATTGATGTGGCCGAAGGGGACAAGATCCCGCGCAAGGGGGGGCCGGGGATCACCCGCTCTGACCTGCTGGTGATCAACAAGATCGACCTGGCGCCCTACGTAGGGGCAGACTTGGGGGTGATGGAACGGGATGCCCGCCGCATGCGGGGGGACAGGCCTTTTGTCTTCACCAACCTGCGCACGGGCGAGGGGCTGGAGCAGATCCTGGGCTGGCTGGAGCGGGAGGTGCTCTTTCGCTCCATCCAGGCCGATTCTCCCTCTGTGAGCCACCTGTGAACTTCGGCAAGGCCCTCTTGAAGATCAGCCGCCAAGGCCAACAGACCCACATTTGGGAGTATTCTCAGGCCCCCCTGCAATGGCTGGGATCCCCGGGTGAGCCGCCACTCTATTACCTACGCAACCCCAATGGTGGACTGCTGGGCGGGGATCGCCACCGCATCGCCATCGAGCTGGGGGCAGGCGCAGCGCTGGAAATTCGCACCCAAGGGGCAACCCGCCTCCACCCCGGCCTGAGCCGGCAACAGGCCAAGGTCAAGCTGGCTCCCACCAGCCAACTGATCTGGATCCCTCACCCGACCATTCTGGGCGCAGGAGCAGACTTCCGCCAACAGGTGCAGATCGAACTGGATCCCAGTGCCCGCCTGGCCTATGCCGAGATCTGGACAGCCGGGCGGCTGGCCATGGGGGAATGCTGGCAGTTTCGGCGCCTTTCCAGCAGCTTGCGGGTTTGGGTCGCTGCCGGGATCCCCGCCTCCACAGACGGGAGCAAACTCTGGCTGCAGGAGCACCTAGACCTGCGCTTTCCCCACCAGCATATCTCCGCCGCGTCGGTGCTGGGATCCCATCTCTGCTGGGGATCCCTGTACTTACTGGGGGATTGGCCAGAGCCGGAGTGGCCGACGGATACGCACCACTGGCTGCTGCGGTCGCCGGATCCCGTCTGTCAGGGCTGGATCTTGCGCCAGGTGGGACCCCAGGCAGAGGCCATCTGGCAGCAGTTTGGCCAAGTTGTGCAACAGCTTGCCCCGGCCAAGAGAAGCTCAAACCAGGGGTGGTAGGCTAGGGCTGGCTTAGCCCAACCCGTTGCACGAGATCATGAACGCCGCTCGACGCATTATCAGACGTTCCGTCCGCAAGGGGCGAAGCCGCTGGCTCCTCCTCTACGAAAAAGGAATGGCCCTGCTGGCTTTGGGCAACCTGTGCTTGGTGCTCTTCGACCTCAGCTACGTGCCCTGGCGAGACTTCTGGCTCCAGGGGCGGGTGCAGATCTTCGGTGCCTTTGGCCCTCCCATTCCCTTGCCCATCCTCTCCCAACAGACCAGCCGCTCCCCGGTAACCGACCTATACGACCCGGTTAAAGGCATTGAGCCCAACCCGGAAACCCAGCGCTACTTGGCCCTGGTGGATGAGCTGCGCCAGGTCACCCTGCGCTTTGGGGTGGAGTCGGAAGCTGCGGCACCGATCCTGGCCCGCCTGCGGCAACTGAGCGACGAGATGATCGAGACCAACCCCTTTCAGGCCGCCAACAAAACCGGCCAGTTTGTGCGCATCCTCAACTTGATGCGGGAGCACATCCCCGAAGCCGACTCGGCCAGGGCTGCCTTCGCCCGCTTCTGGACTGCCGAATACTTGGCCAGCGTCGATCCCAAAGACGGGATCGAATTTTTCCAGGCCCGCCTGCGCCCCCTCTTCGAGACCAATTACTCCCGCCCCATCGGCGAGAGCGGCAACCCGGTGGACTTTTTCCCCCTGCTGGACCTTCCCTTTGCCTTGCTGTTTGGGCTGGAATTTGTGCTGCGCACGGTGGCCATCAGCCGTCGCTACACCGGCGTCAATTGGCTGGATGCCATGCTCTGGCGCTGGTACGATGTGCTGCTGCTGCTGCCCTTTTGGCGCTGGCTGCGGGTGATCCCGGTTACCATCCGGCTGGGACAGGCGCAGTTGCTGGATCTGGAGCGGGTTCGCGCTCAGGTGAGCCAAGGCTTTGTCGCCAACTTCGCCGAAGACCTGACCGAGGTCATCGTCGTGCGGGTGATCAACCAAATCCAGGCATCCATCCAGCGGGGATCCCTGCCCCTGTTGCCGGCAGCCGATCCCTCCCGCAGCTACATCGACCTCAACGAGATCAACGAGCTGGAAGCCATTGCCAACCTGGTTTTTCGCACCGTCCTCTACCGCGTCCTGCCCCAGGTCCAGCCGGAGGTGGAGCAATTGCTCCGCTACAACCTGGGTGGCCTGCTCAAACAACTCCCCGCCCTGCAAACCCTGGAACGGCTGCCCGGCCTCGGATCCCTGCCCGGCCAACTGACGGAGCGCCTGGCCAGCGAGCTGACCACCACCACCTATAAAACCTTGACCAACAGCTTCGAGGATCCCGTCGGCTCCCAGTTGGCGGCCCAACTGTTGCGGCGCTTTGGCGAAGTCTTGGCCAACGAACTCACCCAGCAACATGCGCTGGAGGAAATTCGCTCCCTGTTACAGGACTTGCTGGAAGAGATCAAGATCAACTACGTGGAGCGCCTCTCCCACGAAGATCTGGAGGAAGTGATGGAGCAAACCCGCAAGCTGCGGCAAAAAGCTCAACAACTGCAGCAAGCCCGCAGCGCGTAGGAGTGGTTGACGAGGTTGCGCCGGTTCAGTAGGATAATGTTTCTAGTCCGGGCGAGTGGCGAAACTGGTAGACGCACCGCACTCAAAATGCGGCGGGAAACCGTGTCGGTTCGAATCCGACCTTGCCCATGCCCTCGAGCTGCTAGGCTGCAGGTATTACCCAGCAGATAATAGATAAAGACTTTGGGGTTCAGATGGGATCAATTGGTAGGGATCCGCCTGGTTAAGCTCTCGACAGAGGTGAGCAAAAGACTGGAGACTTTCAAGGCGCTCCGCGAGCTCGCTGAGGGTGTCTAGGTATTCGGCTAAAGCCGCTTGGGAAAGGTACCAAGACTTGTCCAGCTCTTGGAAGTAGGTCATCTGGAACTCGACAGAAAGATTCTTTTCCCTAAGGAAGCGCTGCTCCGGTGTAAGCGCTCGATCAAATGGGGAAAGACGAGCAATGCGCTGGATGCGTTCGCTAGAGATGTGGCCAGCAAAGCCGGGAGCTGTGTACGTATAGGCCGTCCGGAGCTGAGGTCGATCCGCTGGCAAGAGAGCTGCACACCACCTTTCGCTTAGTTCCCGGAAACGAGGAACCTCAAAGTCCAGGGCATCGACGGCATCTTGCAGGTACCCATGCTTAAGCAGAAGCTGGGATTCCGCCGCTAGGGAAACTGCCCAACCCTTGAGGGCAATATCGCCAAGCAGTAGGCAGTGGGCCTGGCGCTCAACAGGGATCTGATGGGCTTGGTCGGAGAAAAAGATGCGGGCTTCCGCTAGCGCCTTAAGGGCATCGCGAGGAGAAGCCTCAGGGAATCGGTGC
>NZ_JANSJH010000081.1:0-11405 GCF_047462495.1 Synechococcus sp. H55.2
GCGCGAAGATTGACAACACAACCTTAAAACATCCGTTAAGTTCTGTCAACTGGCTCATTGATCCTGAGAGAGGCCATGTCTCTTCCCCGCTGGATTTTAGGGATCCACACCACCACGCCGGTTTTGGGCTTGGCCCTGCTGCCGTTGGAGCCGGAGCTGGGAGAAACCCGCATTCTGAGCCGGTGGCTGGATCGGGAGATGGCAGCGCAGTTACACCCTTGCCTGAAGGAGTTCTTGGCCGGGCAGGACTGGTCGCAGGTGTCCGGGATCGCGGTCGCTTTGGGGCCGGGCAGCTTTACGGGCAGCCGTTTGGGGGTGAGCGTGGCGCGCCTGCTGGGTCAGCAGTTGCACATCCCAGTGTTTGGCTACTCGGCTTTGGCCGTCCTGGCCCGTCATGCGTGGATCCAGCAGGGATCCCCGGCACAGCCCTTGACGGTGGCGGTGCAGATGGACGCCAAACGGGGAGAGTGGTATGGCGGTGTGTACTGGGTGGGGGCCGAACATCTGGCTGTGGCAGTGGCCGATCAGCTCTGGGCGGAAGCGGCTTGGCAGGCGACTCTCCGAGGGTGGCCGCAGGCCTTATCTGTGGATGCCGCCGATTTTCTGGATCCTGTGCCGGTGGTGGCGTTGGCAGAATTGGCCCACGCCGATTTCCGGGCCGGGTTGCGCCCTCAGTGGCAGGAGGTGCTGCCCATCTATGGTCGTCGTCCCCCCATCGATCCCCAGGTGCTGAATCCGAGTGCCCCCTGATCACGGTAAGATTGGGAAGTCTGAGCAACGGATCCCTCTGCCGACATGATCTCAAGCAACGATTTGCGCCCTGGCGTCTCTGTAGAAATTGACGGAGCTCCCTACAAGGTGATCGAGTTTCTGCACGTGAAACCCGGCAAGGGAGCGGCCTTTGTGCGCACCAAACTCAAAAACATGCAGACCGGCAACGTTGTGGAGAAAACCTTCCGCGCCGGGGAAACCCTGCCGGCGGCCACCATCGAAAAAGTCGAGATGCAATATCTCTACGCAGAGGGGGACAACTTGGTGTTCATGGACATGGAGACCTATGAGCAGGCCCCCATTACTGCCGCCCAAATTGGCTCCGCCGTGAAATACCTGAAAGAAAACATGCAAGTGTCAATCCTGCGTTGGAATGGGCAGGTGATCGATGTGGAGTTGCCCAACACTGTGGTTCTGGAGGTGGTGGAAACCGATCCAGGGGTGAAGGGAGATACCGCAACTGGGGGAACCAAGCCGGCCAAGCTGGAGACCGGTGCTGAGATCCAGGTGCCTTTGTTCATCAAGGTGGGGGAACGGATCCGGGTCGATACCCGCACCGACACCTATCTGGGCCGCGAGTAGCTTCTTCCCCCGGCTTAGGGATTTCCGTTGTGGACAGGTGATGCATCAGGAGTGAGCCTTCCCTTGGATGTTGTCAATTGGCAGGAAATTCGTCTTCTCCTGGCCGCTCTGCAAGAGAGCGATGTAGCCGAACTAACCCTGGAGTACAAAGATTTTCGCCTCACCTTGCGCAAAGGGAGCGCCGAAGCTCCTCCTCCTGCCGCTCCGCCGCTGGCCCCCTCCCCTGCTCCCCCTGCAGAAGCTCCTCCTCCTGAGAGCGCTCCCAAGCCTGCCCCCAGCCACTGGGTAGAGGTGACGGCGCCGATGGTGGGCACCTTCTACAGCGCCCCTGCCCCCGGAGAAACGGATTTCGTCCAGGTTGGCCAACGGGTGAACAAGGGTCAAACTCTCTGCATCATCGAAGCCATGAAGCTGATGAACGAGATAGAGGCCGAAACAGCAGGCGTGGTGAGGGAGATTTTGGTGAGCAACGGCCAGCCGGTCGAATTTGGCCAAGTTTTAATGCGACTGGATCCCACGGGGTAAAGCCAGGGTGGCGCTGCCCTCCCTTGGTGCTTTATCCTGGGGGCAATAAGCTGAAGTGCAGCAGCGACACAGTCTTGAACTGGGAGCCTTCTTGATGCCTCGGCGCTCTTCTTCCCAGAGTGGCTCTACCCCATTCCCCTTTCTGGAGGGGCGGGGTGCTGCTGATGGTGAGGCTGAGTCGAGCTTGCCGCTGGGGCAGCGTTTGCTGCGGGCAGGGCTCATTTCCCAATCCCAGTTGGCCCAGGCCCTGCGGGAGCAGCAGCAAAACCACCTCAAGTTGGGAGAAGTGTGCCTCGAGCACGGCTGGCTCACCCTGCCCGATCTCTACCGCTTTTTGCCCAGCCAGTCCCTTTCTCTGGGGGAGATTTTGGTGGCGCTGGGCCATTTGGATTTCGAGCAGTTGCGGGTTGCTCTGGCCCAACAGCGTCGTTACGGGCGGAAACTGGGGGAGATTCTCGCCTGGAAAGGTTGGGTACAGCCGGCCATTTTGGATCGCGCCTTGGATGTGCAGGTGCAACTGCAACAGATGGCTTCCTCCAATGCGTGGGAGGCGCTGCAGCCTTTTTTGGCCAGGGATCCCCAGCCAACCCCCCAAAGCTCTGCAGCCGGGGATCCTCTCTGGGGGGTGGAGCCGGCTCTGCCCGTACCGGAAGAGGCCAGGATTCGGCCACCCGGGCTTGACTCTGAAGTTGGGGAAGTTCCCGTCTCCAGAACAACAGCCACGGCAGCCCTAGATCCTTTTGCTGATGAGCCTCAACCGGCCACCTTGGCCGACTACCGCAAGCAAGTGGAAGCCTTGCAGCTGCAAATCGAGCTCCAGGAACAGGAATGGGATCGGATCCTGGCCAACATGAATCAGCAGATTGCCGATTTTCAAAGCCAGTATCAACAGCGCATTCAAAAACTGGAAGCCACCATCCGCCTCCAACAAGTGGAGCTCCAGCATCAGGCCACGTTACAGCAGGATTTGCGAGTTTGGCGGGAACAACTGCAACGGCTGGAAACGGAGTTGGCCCTTGTCCGCGCTGCGGAGCAAAAAGCGCAGCGGCAGTTGCAAACCCAGCGAGACTGCTATCAATCCGAATTGGAGCAGTTGCAAGAGCAGATCCAAATTCTGCAGAAACGCCAGTTGGACTCGGTGCCCGGCAGTGTTGTGGCCGACCTACGCGCCCAATTGGAGGCCGCACTTCATCAGATCCAGCAGCTCCGGTCGGAGCGGGATCAGTTGCAGGCCCAACTGGCCCGGCAAGTTGCAGAGTCAGAGGCTGCCCTATCCCCGCATCTGGACGCTTCCCGGCCCGAGCAGGTTGCCACCCCAGAGCAACCGATTGCGGAGCTGAGAGCCGCTGTGCAGAGGTGGCAAGAGCGCTACGCTCAGCTACAGCAAGAGCACGAAACCCAAATGGCGCGGCTTTCCGGCTACGTTCCCCCAGAGCAGGTGGAGAGCTTGCAGGCGCAGCAACAACAACTGCAAGCGGAAGTGGCGCGGTTGATGGCAGCCAACCGTGACTACGAAGCGCACATTGCCCAACTGGAGGAGCAACGGCAGCAGAGCGAAGCTTTGATCCAGCAGCTCAGGGCAGAACAGGCTGAGGCCGAGCAGCGCATTGTCCAACTGGAGGGATCCCTGCAAGCCCGCCAGGAAGCCCTGGAACAGGCTCAGCAGCAACTCAAAAGCATGGGATCCCGCCTCAGCGCCCTCCAACAGCAGCAGGCCAACTTGACGGTGGAGCTGCGAGACGCGCGGGAGCTGCTGGCGGCCTACCGACAGAGCTTGGAGACTTTACAAGAGAACCTCAAAGTTGAGCAGAACCGCAACCGTCTGCTGCAGGTGAGTTACGAACAGCAGAAGCTGATCGCCGAGGCCGCCCAAGCCCAGTTGAGAGCAGCCAACCTCCCAACCGCCAAAGAGGGGCCGGCGCATTCGTCTGGGCCTGCCAGGGGGACGGAGGAGCCCGGGCTCAACGCCGGGGAGCTTCCCGCCAATCCTGAAGACCCGCCGACGGATCCCTTGTTGGCGGAGCTTACCCCGTGGGCCAGGCATCTGTTCCAAAACTTGCAGGAGGCGGGCCTGCTGGATCGGCCCCAGATCGAACACATCCTCAGCCGTTGGCAACAGGCGGGGGGCAAGCTGACGACAGTTATCGGCGAGTGTGCGGGCCTGAAGGCGACCACGATCAAATTCTTTGCCGATGGGGGATATTCGGCCCGGCTGTCGGGGTGCCGCACGCTGGGAGAGTTCCTCAAGGCTGCCGACTTGTTGGCTGCTGAGGTGCTGGAGTTCTTGCCGCCAATGGATGAAGCTTCCCCCCACTGGGGGGATTCCTTGGTGGAGCGGGGGTTGTTGCGACCGGAGACGCTGCAGTATTTCCGCAAGCACTTCCTGTCGGCTCCCGCCAACCGATAACCTCATCCTCTCCTGCTGAGATGATGTTTGGAGTTGCAGCCGCCGAGACCCCTGACCCGGTGAAGGTCTTGCCCCCGCAGCGCATTGTTGGCCAGGAGACGGCAGCGCGGCTGCTGGTGGCGGCGCTGGAGAAGGGGCGGGTGACTTCCAGCTACTGTTTCTTGGGCCCCCAGGGGGTGGGTCGGGGGCTGATGGCCCGGTGGTTTGCCCAGGCACTCCTGTGCGAAGCCAGCTTTGGGATCCCTTGCGGCAAGTGCTCAAGCTGCCGTTGGCTGCTGGCGGGCAACCATCCCGACCTCCATTGGGTCAGCCCCACCTACCTGCACCAGGGCCGTCTGATCCCGGCAGAATCCCCGGAGGCGCAAACTTTGCAGCGGCGCTCGCCACCCCAAATTCGCCTGGAGCAGGTGCAGGGAATAGCTCGCTTTTGTTCCCGTAGGCCGATTCCTGCGAGGACTCCGTCCTGCTTACGCGAACGGCGCTCGGTGGTGGTGCTGGAGGGAGCGGAAACCTTGGCAGAAAGCGCTGCCAATGCCTTGTTGAAAACCCTGGAGGAGCCGGGCCCGGCTCACATCATTCTCATCGCCTCCCAGGCGGCCTCCCTGTTGCCAACCCTGCTGTCCCGCTGCCAGATGGTGCCGTTTCGCCGCCTCAGCCCAGAAGAGGTGGAGCAGGTGTTGAGTGGGTTGGGTTGTCCAGATCTGGCAGGGATCCCCCGATCCGAGCTGATCGCCTTGGCCCAGGGCAGCCCCGGCCTGGCGTTGCTGGCCCAGCAGCACCTGCGGGAGATTCCGCCATCGCTACTGGAGGAACTCAAACGTTGGCCTTGGCACTTTTCTCTTCAGCAGGCGTTGGAACTGGGCAGAGCGGTGGCCGGTTTGGAGCTGCCGGCGCAACTGTGGCTGATCGACTATTTGCAACAGCATTTCAGGCCTACAGCCCCCTATCGCGAGTGGGCGCAGGGATCCCGTCAGGCAATCCAGCAGTTGGAGCGCATTCGCCAACAACTTTTACAACTGGTGCAGCCGCGCCTCTGTTGGGAGGTCAACCTTGCCAGGATTAGGCCGGGTGGGTGATGTGATAGCTGCCGTCGGCCTGCACCCAGGCGATCTCCGGGATCCGACACCGGCGGGCGTAGGCTTCGATCTCTTCGGGGTCCCGATCCAGCAATTCCAGCTCTACTGCTTCTGATGCTCGCCAGCGGGCGGCCAAAGCCAGCGCCGCCGGGATCCCCGCCGGCACCAGGGGCACCACCAACCGCTTGCAGACCATCGCCTCGGTTTGGGGATCAGGGGGCAAGAGCCGCAGCAGCGTATCCGGCAGCAGGGTAAAGCCGATCCCCGGCTGTTCCACTTGCTGAGGGCTGTAGAGGGCATGCAGCCGGTCGTAACGTCCTCCCAAGGCGATGACCTCCCCGGCGGCCACCGCCTGAAAAACGATGCCGGTGTAGTAAGCCAGGGTTTGCAGCAGGCTCAGATCCAGCACCACCTGCACTCCATGATCCTGGAGCACCTGGCAGAGCTGCCGCAGATCCCGCAGCCGCTCAGGCGGCACTGGCAGCCGCGCCAGGTTAGAAAGAACCTGAGCGGGCTGGCCCCGCAGCCCCAGGATTTGCAGGCCAATCTGGCGGGCGGCTTCCGGCAAAGGGGCCGATTCTAGGTAAACGTAGTCGAGCCGGGCAATGGCACGGCGCACCGCCGCTTGAGCCGTGGGGGCAACTGGGCTGAGCAGGCTTTCGGTCAGGCCCACATCGCCCAGCAGCAGCGTCCAAGCGGAGATGCCGACCGAGCGAATGCAATCGGCCAACAGCAGCAGGATCTCGGCATCGGCCAGCCATCCGCCCGCCCCGATCAGCTCCACCCCGGACTGAAAAAACTCCTGGCTGCTGTAGGATCCCTCCTCCCGCCGGCTGTTGCGGAAAACGCTGCCGTGGTAGTAGAGCCGCAGCGGCAAAGGCCCGCCGGCTAGACGGGTGGCCGCCGCCCGCACAAGGGAAGCGGTGAACTCCGGGCGCAGCCCCAGCATCATCCCTTCGCCATCCCGCAGTTGCAGCACCGCCTCGGCGCGGATGGATCCCCCCGCCAGCAGTGTTTCCAGCCGCTCCAGGGTGGGGGTGATGAGGCGCTGGTAGCCGTAGCGGCGAAAAACCTGGGTGAGCTGAGCCTCCAGCCTCTCCCGTCGCTGTACTTCCCGGGGCAGCAAATCGCGGGCGCCGCTGGGGGGGCGCAGGCTGCTGGAAAGGGTGGAAGCAGCTAAGGACTCCGTCCCGCTGACGCGATCGTACACAGGCTGCTCCGGCAGAGTGTCCTGCCGCATCATACTGGATCTGCGGGGTCAGCCGGGATCCCTGGGAAACTCAGGCCACTCCCAGATGGGGTCGGTGGAGCGCACCCGGTGCATCCCGGCGGCGGCAAAGCGGGCGAAGGCCGCCTCCGCCTGCTCGCTGAAATCCACCCCGCCGGGGATCACCACCGCTGAGGTGCAATCTTCCAGAAGATAAACTTTCTTAGCCAGGCTGGGATCCGTGGCTTGGATCTCCTGCAACAGGTCGTTCACCGTCCAGGCCACACAGTGGCTTTTGGCTTGGCCGGCCACGATCAGCGCGTCAAACTGCAACAGGTGGCAGATGAGGGACGCGTTTTTCTCGTCGATGGGATCCCCTTCCGGCCCGGTCAAGACCTCCGGACTGAGCACGGAATAATTTTCTGTCAAGGGGTTGGCTCCCTTGAGCTGCAGGCTGGGCTGGCTGTGGCGGGCCATGCCGTGAAAGAAGATCGCCTCTTCCACCGCCGGCACCAGAGCATGGCCGATCCCTCCCAACATGGAGTGGTAGGGCCAGACGATGAGGGGATATTTGCCCCCTTGCTCCAACTGCTCGGCGTAGTGCAGGGCATAAACCTGCAGCCGCGTCAGATCCCCTTGGGTGAGGTTGGCAGCCATTGCGGGGTTCACCCGCCACCGCCCGCAGCGAATATCGGCTGCCGAAATGGCCGTGGCCGGTTCAGGATGGGCTCCCTGCGCGTCCACCCAAAAGACGGGGTGGAAAATCTGCATGGCTGTGTGGGTGTCGAGGGTGGCGATGATCTGGGTGATGTGGGCCAAGTTGCGATAGATAAACTGACAAAGCCGTCGATTGTCTTCCACCGCACCCAAACCGCTGGAGCCGGCCACAAACAGCTCAAAGCCAGGGATGCAAAAGGTATTCTGCACATCGATCAGCAACAAGCCCACCCGCACCCGATCGGCCTCTGCCGGTGGGATCCCGTGCTCCTTGGCCCAGCGCTCGGCTTCTGCTGCCCGCTGTTGGTAGGGCACCCGCCAGATCTCTCCCACCCGCTCCGGCGCAAAGTGGGGCGGCAGGCCCGCCGGCGCCTCAACAGCTAGCTCCTCTAGCATGGGATTCATGGCGTTCTTCCACTGCAACTTGGCCGACCTCGCACAAGCGCGCTCAGGGTTGACGGGGTCGGGTGGATACTTATGGTTAATCTTACTATAAGTCGGGGCTAGAGTTTTGCCCAGGTGGCCGCTCATGTTCTCGGCTACGTTTGGGTTGGGTGTTTTGTCAAGACTGGTTTTTCCAGTCTTGCGGGGGTTGTGGTGCTGCTTGTGGATCCCTGACAGGCAGGCTTACTTATGGTAGGTTTCACTATAACCTTGGCGGCAACCCGCCGCGTGCTCCCGTCCCCCTCCACCTGCCCTGAGGTTTTTCATGTTGAGCCCTGATTTCTCGTCGTTGCGGCCCCAAGACTATGGTTTGCTGACGGATCTGTACCAGTTCACCATGGCCGCCTGCTATGTGGGGGAAGGGTTAGAGGCTCAGCCTGCTGCCTTTGAGCTGTTTGTGCGGCGGCTGCCCACCGACTATGGCTATCTGATCGCCATGGGGCTCGCCCAGGCAGTGGACTATCTGCAGCAGCTCAGCTTTGCCCCCGAGGCTTTGCAGGCGCTGCGGGAAACGGGCATTTTCGCCGATGCGCCGGAGCGCTTTTGGGATCTGCTGGCCCGCTGCCGGTTTGAGGGAGATGTGTGGGCAGTGCCGGAAGGAACCGCCATTTTCGCCAACCAGCCTCTATTGCGGGTGGAAGCCCCCCTCTGGCAAGCCCAACTGGTGGAGACCTACCTGCTGGCCACCTTGAACTACCAGACCCTGATTGCCACCAAGGCGGCCCGGATGCGGGATGCGGCGGGGGATGAGGCCATTTTGCTGGAGTTCGGCACGCGGCGAGCTTTTGGGCCCCAGGCGGGGCTGTGGGCGGCCCGGGCGGCGCTGGCTGCAGGGTTTAACGCCACTTCCAACGTCTTGGCGGCTCTGAAATTGGGGCGCAAGCCGGCAGGAACCATGGCCCATTCCCTGGTGATGGCCATCGCTGCTCTCTCGGGCGACGAGACCCGCGCCTTTCAATCCTTTCGGCGCTACTTTCCCCAGGCCGCGCTTTTGATCGATACCTACGATCCCATCCAAGGGGCGCGCACGGCAGCCCAACTCTTTGCGGCCACCCATCCGGATCAACTGGGATCGCGCGGGGAAATCGGCGGGGTGCGCATCGACTCCGGAGATTTGGAAGATCTCTCTCGCCGGGTAAAGCAGATTTTGCCCCAGGGAGCGCCGGTGTTTGTCAGCGGCGACCTCGACGAACACGAGATCGAGCGTCTGCATCGCTCCCAAGCTCCCATCAGCGGCTACGGGGTGGGCACCCGCCTGGTGACCGGGGAAGGGGTCAACGGGGTGTACAAATTGGTGGAAATCAACGGGATCCCGGTGGCTAAGGCTTCCTTTGCCAAAGCTACTCTTCCCGGGCGCAAGCAGATCTTTCGCAGCCCTGAGGGAGACTTGTTGGGCCGGTTCGATGAGCCCCCGCCCCCCGGCTACGAACCGCTGTTACGCCAGATCATGCACAGGGGTGTGCTACTGGCTCCCTTGCCAGATCTAGAAGCCATCGCCCGCACCAGCCGCGCTTCTGTGCTGCGCCTACCTCAGGGGGTGCGGCAACTGCGCCAGCCGGATCCCTGGCCCATGGCCCTGACCGCGGCCTTGCAACGGGTAAAAGACCACACCCTCGGTCAGGAATCTGCCTGAGGAAAGGGAGTTTTGCTGCATTATAATGTCTTAGCTTTCAAGTCTCTGCTTCGAGATCTGAGTTTTGCTATTGGACTTGAGCCACTTCGCTGCTTAGACTTTTCCCGCTCTTTGCCCCCAACTCTATGACCCAACGTGCCTTAATTACCGGCATCACCGGACAGGATGGCTCTTATCTGGCCGAGCTGCTGCTGCAGAAAAACTACGAAGTTCACGGCATCATCCGCCGCGCTAGCACTTTCAACACCGACCGCATCGACCACATCTACGTGGATGCCCATGACCCGCAAGCCAGGCTATTTCTCCACTACGGGGATCTCACGGACGGCACCACCCTGCGCCGGATCCTGGAACAGGTGCAGCCGACGGAAGTGTACAACTTGGGGGCCCAATCCCACGTGCGGGTGAGTTTTGATGCGCCGGAATACACCGTCGACGCGGTGGCCATGGGCACGCTGCGTCTTCTAGAGGCCATCCGCGACTACCAACAGCGCACCGGGATCCGGGTGAAGTTTTACCAGGCGGGATCCTCGGAGATGTTCGGCCTGGTGCAGGAGATCCCGCAGAAGGAGACCACCCCCTTCTACCCCCGCAGCCCCTATGCCTGTGCCAAGGTGTACGCCTACTGGCAGACGGTCAACTACCGCGAAGCCTACAATCTGTTCGCCTGCAACGGCATTTTGTTCAACCACGAGAGCCCACGGCGGGGGGAAACCTTTGTAACCCGCAAGATCACCCGCGCCGTCAGCCGCATCGTGGCCGGTAAACAAAGCAAACTGTACCTGGGCAACCTGGATGCTAAGCGAGACTGGGGCTACGCCAAAGACTATGTCGAGGGAATGTGGATGATGCTCCAACAACCCCAGCCGGACGACTATGTGTTGGCTACGGGGGAAACCCACACCGTGCGCGAGTTCGCGGAACGAGCCTTCGCGCTGGTGGGTCTGCCCATTACCTGGAAAGGCTCCGGCCCAGCCGAACAGGGATTGTATAAAGACCAGGTGTTGATCGAGATCGACCCCCGCTACTACCGCCCAACCGAGGTGGATCTGCTGCTGGGGGATGCTTCCAAAGCCAAGCGAGTCCTGGGGTGGGAGCCCAAAGTGAGCTTCCCACAATTGGTGGAGCTAATGGTGCTGGCCGACTTGGAAGCCATCGGCCTGGATCCGGATCCCATCCTAGGGGAACGGCGCACCCTCAACGGCCTGCTCAGCGAAGATCGCGCCTTCATCCGCACCCAACTGGGGGTTCATTACGACTGACAAGAGGGATAAGACGGTCGAGACGGGATCCCAAAAACCGCTTCGTCCCCCTTGCCCAGATCGGGGAGTGAACGCTTAATATAGGAGATCGCCAATTCTTCTAGCTTCCTGAACGTTCGACCCTGGACATCCTTTGCTGATTTCGGAGAACTGCCCGCATGTCCCGCTACACAGGTCCCCGTCTAAAAATTATTCGTCGCTTCGGGGGACTTGATCTGCCCGGTTTGACGCGCAAGCGCCCCAAAAATAACAATCCGCCCGGTATGCATGGCGCCGAGCGCAAGAAAAAGTCTGAGTATGCCATTCGCCTAGAAGAAAAGCAGAAGGTGCGCTTCAACTATGGGCTAAGCGAACGGCAGATGATCCGCTACATGCGCAAGGCACGGCGCTCCAAGGGATCCACCGGCTTGGCCCTGTTGCAGATGCTGGAAATGCGGTTGGATTGCATCGTGTTTCGTCTGGGCATGGCTCCCACCATCCCGGCAGCTCGACAGTTGGTGAGCCACGGCCACATAGAGGTTAACGGCCAAAAGGTCACCATTCCCAGCTATGGCTGCAAAGTGGGGGACGTGATTACGGTCAGAAACAAGGAATCTTCCCGCAAGCTGGTAGCCGCCTACGCAGAGTATCCGGGTCTGTTTCTACCTGACTACCTGGAGTTTGACAAAGAAAAGCTGCGCGGACGCATCAAAGAACTGCCCCCCCGCGAGCAAATTTGCGCTCCGGTCAACGAGCTTTTGGTGGTTGAGTTCTATTCCCGTAAGCTCTAAGGATCCCTTTT
>NZ_JANSJH010000081.1:11505-12920 GCF_047462495.1 Synechococcus sp. H55.2
GCAAAGCCAAGGAGATGGGTTAGAGGCTGCCGATGGCCCGCCGCAGTTGTACCAAGGCGCGGTTGTAGGCGATCACAGCATCGGAAAGGTTGCCACGGGCGGTGGTGAGGGCAGCTTCGGCATTGATCACCTCTGTCTGAGTGCCCACCCCCGCTTGCAAGCGCAGCCGGGCCAAGCGCAGGCTTTCTTCTGCCGAGGCAATCGCCACTTTGGCCGAGTCGATCTGCTCGCGGCTGGAGCTGAGGGTCAGGAAGGCTTCTTCCACCCCCCGCTGGATTTCATTGCGGGTGCCAACGAAATTGCTCACGGCCACTTGTCCATCGATCTGGGCTTGGCGGGCTTGGGCAGATGCTGCTCCCCCATCGAACCACGTCAAGCTGAAATTGGCTCCGACCGAATAGCCAACATCAAAACTGTTGCGGCTGGCGTTGAAATCGTTAACGGCATCGAGGGTGGCGAACAAACCGACCTGGGGGCCATTGCGGGCTTGGGCCAGGCGCACACGGCTTTGGGCTTGTTCCAGCTCGCGGCGTTGGCGCTCCAGCTCTTGTCGTTGGGCGAAGGCAGCGATGATGGTCTCTTCTAAGCTGAGATCCCATTCTCCCATCGGCTCGATGCGGTCGCTGGCCAACACATCGGTGGGGCTGGGAAAGTTCAGCAGTTCGGCCAGACGGCGGCGATTCAGTTGTTGGATGTTTTGGGCCGCCAGCAAGGCTTGTCGATTGTTGGCCAATTCCGTCTCTGCTTGGAGAATCTCGAAGCGCGTGCCCAGCCCGGCCCGTTCTCGGGCTTGAGCATCCCGCAGGGTGGCTTCCGAGCTTTCGACAGCAGCCTGTCTGATGGCAACCCTGGCATCGGCGCTTTGCAGATCGTAGTAGGCGTTGGCCACAGCTTGTTTGACCGTCTGCAGGGCTTGCTCCAGTTGCAGTTGGGCGACGCGCAGAGCTTCTTGGGCCAGCTTCAGGTTTTGCTCCCTGAGGCCAGTGTCAAAAGCGGTGTACTCCACCCGCACCACGCTGGCTGAGAAAGTGTGAACTTCGCGGCTTGGCCCGCCGCCGGGTGAAGGAGGTTCGCTGTATTGGTAACTGGCTCGAGTGGAGAGGCTGGGAGCAAAGGCAGCTTGAGCGACGGCCACCCCGGCCTCGGCCCGCTCGACGGCCAGCCTGGCCTGCTGCACAGTTGGGTTTTGGGCCACGGCGAGCTCCAGGGCTTGTTCTAAAGACAAGCCCTCTCTTCGCTCAATGCGCACCTGCAAGGGGGATTGGGGTACTACCAATTCTTCAGCCGTCAAGGCTCCCTGCACCGCCAGGTCAGCGGCAGGGGCGGAGTCGGCAAGGTTGGGGGGAATCGATAGGGTGGGGGGGAGTGGGGGGGGGAGGATTTCGCGGCAGTTGGGCAAAGCCAAAGCTGGCTAT
>NZ_JANSJH010000082.1:0-12853 GCF_047462495.1 Synechococcus sp. H55.2
GGTCAGCTCAACACAGCCTAGGAAAACACGGCCTCCAACTCTTGCAACGTCTTTTTCACCTTGGCCTGGGCTGCTTCCACCTCCGGTTGGTCATAGGCTTTGGCGGCAAAGTCCAGTTGTTCCAGGCTACGGCCCATCTCCTTGGCCAGGCGCAGCACTTCCCGCTTTTGCCGATCCGGCAAGGTGGCCGCCAGGCCGGTCAAGGTCTTGCGGGTCAGGCCCATCGGTCCGTGGATGTAGGAGCGGATCTCCAACCAGTCCTCCGCCTCCACCAGGCTTTGCAGCCGCTCCACCTGTTGCTCCAGTTGTTGCAGCTCTCGGGGCAAGCCGGCAGCCGCCTGTACAGGAAGCGATCCCAGCCACAGCCCCAATGTCAGGATGGCAACCAGCAACACACTCCGCCAGCGACAGATCATCACGTACCTCCCACATGCCTGCAACAGGCTTGATTTCAAGGACTCCGTCCCGCCGACACGATCGGCAATCAAATCAATAGTTTACCTGCTGGCTGCACCCCAGCTCCTCGGCTACCTCTCAAAGAGCAGAGCAAATCGGCTAGGCTAGAGCTATCCTGTAAAAGAATGTAAATGGCGCTCTCATGCAACGCATCATCCTCATGACCGGCAAGGGTGGGGTCGGCAAAACCTCGATGGCAGCGGCGACCGGCTGGCGTTGTGCCGAGATCGGCCTGAAAACTTTGGTGCTGAGCACCGATCCGGCCCACTCGTTGGCCGATAGCTTCGATCAGCCCTTGGGCCATGAGCCGGTGGAGGTCAAACCCAACCTTTGGGGCGCGGAGCTGGATGCCCTCAACGAGCTGGAGCTGAATTGGGGATCCGTCAAAACCTACATTACCCAGGTGTTGCAGGCGCGTGGGCTGGATGGGGTGCAGGCGCAGGAGCTGGCCATTTTGCCGGGGATGGACGAGATCTTTGCCCTGGTGCGGGTCAATCGCCATTACGACGAGGGCAAGTTCGATGTGCTCATCATCGACTCAGCCCCTACGGGCACGGCTCTGCGCCTTTTGAGTTTGCCGGATGTTTCCGGCTGGTACATGCGCAAGTTCTACAAGCCCCTGCAGGGCTTGGCGCAGATGCTGCGTCCTATTGCCGAGCCAATTGTGAAGGGACTGACCGGGATCCCCCTGCCCAATGACCAGGTACTGGATGCCCCCTACGAGTTCTACCAGAAGATCGAGCGGCTGGAGGGCATCCTCACCAACAACCGCATCACCTCGGTGCGGCTGGTCACCAACCCCGAAAAGATGGTGATCAAAGAATCGCTGCGGGCCCACGCCTACCTCAGCCTTTACGGCGTCGCCACCGATTTGGTGATTGCCAACCGCATTCTGCCGGATGGAGTGGTGGATCCCTACTTTGCTGCCTGGAAGGCCGCCCAACAAAAATATCGCCGGGAGATCCACGAGAACTTTGCTCCTCTACCGGTGGTGGAGATCCCGCTGTACTCCGAGGAGTTGGTGGGGTGGGACGCCCTGGCCCGCCTGAAAAAAGACCTTTGGGGAGAGCGCAACCCGGCGGAAGTGTTCTACACCGAGCAAACGATGCATGTGGTCACCGACAACGGCCAGTACCGCCTGGATCTGTACTTGCCCGGGATCCCGAAAGAGCAGGTGGAACTGAGCAAAACTGGGGATGAGCTGAACATCCGCATCGGCAACCACCGCCGCAACCTGGTGTTGCCCCAGACCTTGGCAGCCATGACCCCGGCCCGCGCCAAGATGGAAGAAGACTACCTGCGCATCCATTTTGCCGCTTGAGCCTGTAGCCCTCTGCCGAAGAGGTATCCTCAAATAGCAAACAGCCAGCTAACCCGGAGCGGATGAGCTACTACATTGCCCCCACCTTCCTCAAGGTCGTCGCCCTGCACCTGACGAAGAATCATCTCCCTTTGCCGGACGTGCCGGTTCCGCTCATCTTGGGCATCCACGGGCGTAAGGGTGAGGGCAAGACCTTTCAGTGCAACCTGATTTTCGAGCGCATGAAGGTCTATGCCGTTCACATCTCCGGCGGTGAGCTGGAAAGTCCCGACGCCGGGGATCCGGCTCGCATGATCCGTCTGCGCTACCGTGAAGCTGCCGAGCACATCCGCAAATTTGGCCAGATGGCCGTGCTGATGATCAACGACCTGGATGCCGGTGCTGGCCGTCTGAACACCATGACCCAGTACACCGTCAACACCCAACTGGTCAGCGCCACCTTGATGAACATCGCCGACAACCCCACCAACGTGCAGCTTCCCGGCAGCTACGATCCCAAGCCTCTGCCACGCGTGCCCATCATCGCCACCGGCAATGACTTTTCCACCCTCTATGCCCCCCTCATCCGCGATGGGCGCATGCGCAAGTTCTATTGGGAGCCCAGCCGCACCGACCGCATTCACATCGTTCACGGCATTTTTCAGGCTGACGGGCTGTCGCTGGAGGAAGTCGAGCGCCTGGTGGACACTTTTCCTGAACAGGCCATCGACTTTTTCGGCGCCCTGCGCGCCCAACTTTACGACGAGCAGGTATGGCAATTGATCCAACAAGTGGGCCTAGAGGGCATAGCCTTTCGCCTGCTCAAAAGCAAAGAAGGCGCCCCCCACTTTCCGCCGCCGCGATTTTCTCTGGAGCAGTTGATCCAGGCCGGCCACCAGCTCAAAGCCGAGCAACAACAAGTAGAAGCCCGTCGCCTCTCCGAAGAATACCTTGGCCTCAAGCGCTCCGCCTCCCAGGAGCCGCCTCCCGCTTCCCCGCCATCCCCTCCTGGGGCTGCTCACTCGGTCGATCCTCCCCCCGTTCCGCTCAACCCAAAAGTGCAGGCCCATATTCGCCAGATCCTGGCGCAAGGATACGAAATCCAGGTGGAGCACGCGGATCCGCGCCGCTACCGGGTTCATTCCTGGCAGGAGTGTGGAGTTGCCCACCTGAAAGAATGGGCCGCTGCCTGTCAGGCTGTCGAGCAGTGCCTCAGCCGTTTTCCCAAGGACTACATCCGGCTGGTGGGCGTAGATCCAGTGAAAAAACAACGGCGGATCGAGACCATTATCCAACGTCCATGAGGGGATCCCACCGCAAACTGGAAGGGGGAGTGCGGCGCCAGAGCAAAATGGCACAATGAGGGAGCCCCCTCTTTGCTCGACAATCCTCTCCAAATCATGCTGTGGCTGCGCCTTCTCCTGGTGGCTTTGTGCGTCGTGTTCATGGGCTGGTTGTCTCCGCCTGCCAATGCCCTCCTCAACGACGACCGCTACGACGGCAACATCTTTGCCCTCTACGGCTCCAACGGCGGCATGATCCCCCCTCGTGTCTCCCTGAAGCAGGCCAAAGAACAAGGGATCCCGGCCCTCCTCGTCTACTACATCGACGACAGCAGCGATTGCAAAAAATACGCTGCCACCCTGGCCAACCTGCAAGTTCGCTATGGGCTGGGAGTCTATTTCATCCCTTATTCTGTCGATTCCCTCTTGCCCGGGGATGAGCGCGGCCAGTACTACAGCGGTCGCGTTCCCCAAACCCTTCTTTTTGACTCCCAGGGCAACATTGCTTATCAATCCATCGGCAACCGCCCCATCACGGAAGTGGAAAACGCCATTCGCGCCCTCTTCCACCTGGATCCCGTCCCCCCAGGGGTGATCAAAGCCAAGCCCTTCAACGAGATCCAAACCGGATTTTCCCGACCCCGTTCCCCCGCCCCCCCAGCCGAGGCACAGCCGTGACCGCTCCTCCCGATTCCCCGGATTCGCTTGAGGCTCTGCAAACCAAGCTCGAGATCTTGCAAGCGCGGCTGGTCGACCTACGCGAGCTGGAGCGCCTGTCCCAGCTTTCCCCCGAACACTGGGCTGAAATTCAGGCGGAAGTCAGCCAATTGGAGCAACGCCTGCAAGCCTACCTGTTGGAAGTGTTTAACCCTGTCCCCGCCACCTTTTGGCAGGTGCTGCGCTTTGGCGGCCTGGGCCTGCTTCTTGGCATTGCTCTCCAGCGCTGGGTGCTGAGCTAGCACCCGTTAAGAACGATCAAAAGTCTTGGATCCCGGAGCCCTTTCCCATGCGCCTGCGACGCCCTAGGCCCTTCAGCTCGAGTACGTCCGCAACTTGCCTGACGATATCCAAACCATCGTCAGCGAGCAAAACACCATCCTCAATCTCGGCGACTTTCTCAATACCACCAAATAATCGATACCGAAGTGGCCCCCAGCCCCTCTCCCAAGCTGAGAACTAGAGCTACGCCCACCATCCAACTTCCCCACACCCCCAGAACCTGCCGCAGCAGCCCCAGACTTTCCCGCACCACCTGGGGGCTCAAGGGACGGGCTGGGATCCCCACCTTGGGCTTCTCCTTCGGGATCCCGCGATAGCAATTGGTGCCTCCCAACTGGATCTGCAGCCGCCAGGCAAAGGCCGCCTCGCTCCACCCCGAATTGGGGCTGGGATCCGCCCGCCCGTCGCGGCGACACCGCTGCCAAAACCCCCAGGGATCCCCGCTGAACAGGGCCAGCGTCAACACCGTCAGCCGGCAGGGCAGCCAGGTCAACACATCCTCACAGCGGGCCGGCACCGTGCCCAGGTAGGTAAAGGGGGCATGGCGATAGCCCACCATCGAATCAAGCGTGCTGCTGGCCTTGTAGGCCAAAGCCAGGGGCGCCCCTCCCAAAAAGGCATAGAACAAAGGGGCCGTCGCCCCGTCCGGGGTATTTTCCGCCACCGTCTCGATCACCGCCCGCAAAATCTCCGCCTCCGTCAGGTGCTCTGTATCCCGGCCCACGTAGCGGCTCAGCCGTTGGCGGGCCTGCAGCAGATCCCCCTTTTCCAAGGGATCCAACACCTCCAAGGCGGCAAAGCGCAGGCTGCGCCCCCCCAGGCAACTGGCCATCAGGATGGCGTGCATCAGGATCCCTGCCCAGGGGTGGAGAGCCTGGGCAACGGCGATCAGCCCCCAGCCTGCCGCGTAGGATCCCGCCAGCAGCGCCAGCGTCAGCACCGCCCCGCCCCACCGTTGTGCCTGTGGGGTCGAACAGTGCTTGAGGATACAGCCTTGCCCCCAGGCGATGACTGCCCCCATCACCCGCACCGGATGGGGCCACCCCCAGGGATCCGCCAACCAGTAATCCAGACCCAGCGCTGCCGCCAGCACCAGCGCAGCAGCCGGCTGAGTCGGGAAAAAGGGCAAGCGCTCCATCCTGCCCATCAGACCACAAATCCACTCTCCTGATCCTGAGCCGCCTGCCAACTGCGGGCATCAAAATACAGATCCTCCAGAGTGGTTTCCTCCAGCACCTGCTGCGCCCGTCGGGCGATCCGCTCCCAGAGAGCCGCTGTCACCCAGTCCAGCCGCTCCGTCGAGCCTGCCTGAGGCACGGCTGAAGCTTTGGAACTCTCCACAAGCGGATCCAGAGATTCTCCCACCGCTGCCAAAATGGCGCTGATCGGGATCCGCCGCGGTGCCCGTGCCAGCCGGTAGCCCCCCTGCGCCCCCCGCTGCGAACAGACCAAACCGGCCTGGCGCAGCTCGATCAACAGCTTTTCCAGATAGGGGGCCGGGATCTGCTGTCGCTCAGCAATGGCCCGCACCGAGGCCATCTGCCCCGCGCCGAGCATCGCCAGATCCAGCAAAGCCCGGATGCTGTAAGTAGCTCGCGTGGTCAGCCGCACCTGCTCTCTCCCGCCAGTCTCTCCCGATCCTGCCACAGGGATCCCGGCTAGAGGGGTTAACCTAGAAAGCAGTACCCGCTCAGCTCTGGCCTCGTCGGGATGGAGCGCCCCACCGTCGGCCTCTACTTGGTGGCCACCCCTATCGGCAACCGCGAAGACATTACCCTGCGGGCGCTGCGGGTTTTGCGGGAGGTGGACTGGGTGGCAGCAGAAGACACCCGCCACTCCGGCCAGCTTCTTAAACACTTTCAGATCTCCGCCCGCCTCATCAGCTATCACGAGCACAACACGGCACAGCGGATCCCGCAAATCCTGAAGTATCTGGCGGCAGGGCAGTCGGTGGCTCTAATCAGCGATGCCGGCACACCCGCCATCTCCGATCCGGGTGAAGAACTGGTGCGCGCCTGCATCCAAGCCGGGATCCCCGTGATCCCGGTGCCTGGCCCGGTAGCGGCAGTGGCCGCCTTGGCTGCTTCTGGGCTGGCCACAGGGCGGTTTGTCTTCGAGGGTTTTTTGCCGCTCAAGGCCAGCCAGCGGCAGGCCCGTCTGCAACAACTGGCCCAAGAAGAGCGCACCATCGTCCTCTACGAAGCCCCCCACCGCCTGCAGCAAACTCTGCAAGATCTCCTGGCTCACTGCGGCCCGGAGCGGCAGATCGTGCTGGCCCGTGAGCTGACTAAGCTGCACGAGTCCTTCTGGCGGGGATCCCTGGCCGCCGCTCTCGAGCACTGCGCCGCCCAGCCGCCGCGGGGAGAGTTCACCCTTGTTCTAGAGGGGCGGTCTGCCTCCCAAAAAGACGAAGAAACCTCCCCCTCGGAAGCGGAAGTTCGCCAGGAGCTGGCCCGCCTGCTGGCCGAGGGCCTTCCCCGCTCCGCCGCCAGCCGGCAACTGGCCCAGCGCTTCCAGGGATCCCCCCTCTGGACGCGGCGCCGCCTTTATGATCTCTCTTTGCAACTGGAGCCGCCTCCCGGCTCGGATTGCTCCTCGGCAGTCGAGCTTTCTTCTGCAACCGACGACGAGACAGACTCCTAGAGCATGGCGCGCATCTTGTTGGTGGACGACGAAGTGGAGTTGGCCGATTCCCTGGCCCAGCACCTGCGGCGAGAGGGCCACAGCGTGGACGTGGCCTACGAGGGAAACAGCGCCTGGGAGCTGCTGCAGAAGCCCCCAGCTCCACCCTACGACCTACTGGTACTGGACTGGATGTTGCCGGGCCTGTCCGGCCTCTCCCTCTGCCAACAGGTGCGCCAAGTGGAAAAAACTGCGTCCCGCGCCACCCCCATTCTCTTCCTAACCGCCAAAGATACCCTCGACGACCGGGTGGAAGGGCTGGACGCCGGCGCCGACGACTACCTGGTCAAGCCCTTCGAGCTGCGGGAGCTGCTGGCGCGGGTGCGGGCCCTCTTGCGGCGGGCTGCCGGCCCCGGCGAAGGGATCCCTCGCCTGCAAATTGGGGATCTGGAGCTGGATCGGGAGAACCAAGTGGCCTACCGCCAGGGGCGGATGATCCACCTCTCCCAAAAGGAATTCCGCCTGCTGGAGTACTTCATGGCCCACCCTGGCCAGTTGCTCACCCACGAGCAGATCTACGAGCGGGTGTGGGCCGGCGAGGATCCCCCCAGCAGCAACGTCCTGGCCGCCCAGGTGCGCCTGTTGCGGCGTCGCCTGCGCTTGCCCGGCTCCCCCGAGTTGATCCACGCCGTCTATGGCAAAGGCTACCGCTTCGGGCCCGTGGCCGAGGATCCCTAGCAGTCATCAACTCCCCTCTCCCGCCGGGAGCGGGGCTGGGGCTGAGGGCATTACTTAGACTTGAGCTTCTCCGCCTTCTCAATGGCCTCTTCGATGGTGCCCACCAGGTAAAAAGCCTGCTCCGGCAGATCGTCCAGTTCCCCCGACAAAATGCGCTGGAAGCCCTTGATGGTGTCCTCCAACTTCACGTACTTGCCGGGCGAGCCGGTGAACACCTCCGCCACAAAGAAGGGCTGCGACAGGAAGCGCTCGATACGGCGGGCGCGGGCCACCACCAGCTTGTCCTCTTCCGACAGCTCGTCCAACCCCAGAATGGCGATGATATCCTGCAACTCTTTGTAGCGCTGCAGCGTTTGCTTCACCGCCCGAGCGGTGTTGTAGTGCTCCTCGCCCACAATGTCGGCTTGCAGAATCGTGGAGGAAGAATCCAGGGGATCCACCGCCGGGTAGATGCCCTTGGCGGCCAAGCTGCGCGACAGCACCACCGTTGAATCCAAGTGGGCAAACGTCGTCGCCGGCGCCGGATCCGTCAAGTCGTCAGCAGGCACATACACCGCCTGCACCGAAGTGATGGATCCCTGCTTGGTAGAGGTGATGCGCTCTTGCAGGTTGCCCATTTCGGTGGCCAGGGTAGGCTGATACCCCACCGCCGAGGGCATGCGGCCCAACAGCGCCGACACTTCCGACCCGGCCTGCACAAAGCGAAAGATGTTGTCGATAAACAGCAGCACATCCTGCTTGTTGACGTCGCGGAAGTACTCCGCCATCGTCAGGGCGGTCAGGCCCACCCGCATACGGGCGCCCGGCGGCTCGTTCATCTGGCCGTACACCAGCGCCACCTTGTCCAGCACCCCCGATTCTTTCATCTCGTTGTAGAGGTCGTTCCCCTCGCGGGTGCGCTCTCCCACGCCGGCAAACACCGATAGGCCGGAGTGCTCCTCGGCGATGTTGTGGATCAGCTCTTGGATGAGCACCGTCTTGCCTACGCCGGCGCCGCCAAACAGGCCCACCTTGCCGCCCTTTTTGAAGGGGGCCAGCAGGTCGATCACCTTAATGCCCGTTTCAAAGGGCTCTGGCTTAATCGTCAAATTGACAAACTCCGGCGCGCTGCGGTGGATGGGGGCAAATTCTTGAGCTTGAACGGGCTCCCCTTGGTCAACCGGCTCTCCCAGCACATTAAAAATACGACCTAGGGTGGGCTGCCCAACCGGTACGGTAATCGGAGCGCCCGTATCCACCACTGGCATGCCCCGTACCAAGCCATCGGTAGAGGACATGGCCACCGCCCGCACGCGGTTGTCTCCCAGAAGCTGCTGCACCTCGAAGGTGATGTTGATCTTCAGGCCACTTTCGGTTGTGCCCTCCACCTTGAGGGCATTGTAAATTTCGGGCAGCTTGCCGCTGGGAAACTCGGCGTCGATCACAGGGCCAATGACCTGTGTAATGTAGCCAACATTGGTGGCAGTAGCGGTGGCAGTAACCATAGTTGAGGCTCAGCTCCTTGTGTGCGCAGCTATCGACTCAGCAAAGCCGGGTTGATGTTGATAAGTCATTAATCATCATACAGATAAAGGGATCCGGTTGCTGCTGCGCTTGTTCTGCGACAGGGTGGGCTTTTCTTCGCTACCCTAGAGCTAGGCAAGACAGGGGAATGGCAGCGATGGATCACTACGGAGGGCGTACTGCACAGCTTGGCTCCGTCCGCTTGGGAGGACGGCGTCCTCGCCCCCGGCGCGGCCCGGCTCTGCAACTGGGGATCCTCGGCTTTTTGCTGGGGTTGGGGGTGATGGGGGGAGCTTGGTGGTACAGCATCGGGCCGCGGCAAACCCTTTCTCTGTATTGGCTGACCAGTGCTGACAATTCCATCTACTACGTGCAGCAGGAGCGCTCCCTGCGCGCTTTTGACACCCAAGAGGCCATTCGTCTGGCCTTGGAAGAGCTGATTGCCGGCCCCCGGGATCCCCACCTTGCCACCGCTATCCCCTCCCAGACGCGGCTGCTGGATGTGCGGGTGGAAGGCAACGATATTTTCCTCAATTTCTCTTCTGAATTCACGCAAGGGGGGGGATCCACGGCGATGATGAGCCGGATTGCGCAGGTGCTCTACACGGCCACCAGCCAGAACCCCGGCGCGCGGGTGTGGATCTCCGTCGAGGGGCGCGCCCTCGAGGTGTTGGGGGGGGAAGGGCTAATTATCGACCAACCCTTGACGCGGGCCTCGTTTGTGCCCAGCTTCCAGCTGCCGGCAGAACCTGAGGCGAAGCCGTCAGCCGTATCAGCCTCTTGAAACCCTTGAGACAAAGATCATGAACTGGTTGCAGCGGGTGGGCAGCAGTTTTCTCCTGGCCGGTCAGGTGATCTTGCACCTGCTGCAAGGCCGTATTCATCGGCGCAACACCCTGGAGCAACTGGCGACAGTGGGGCTGGAGTCGCTGCTGATTGTTTTGATCACGGCGGTGGTGATCAGCGGCGTTTTCACCATTCAGTTGGCACGCGAGTTCATCAATTTCGGGGCCTCTTCCCTCATCGGCGGGGTTTTGGCCATTGCCCTGGCCCGCGAGCTGACGCCGGTGGTGACGGCGGTGATCCTGGCCGGACGGGTGGGATCCGCCTTTGCCGCCGAGCTGGGCACCATGAAAGTCACTGAGCAGATCGACGCTCTGCTGTTGTTGCGCACCGATCCGGTGGATTACCTGGTGATCCCGCGGGTGGTGGCTTCAGGGCTGATGCTGCCGGTGCTCACCATCCTCTCCTTGCTAACCGGCTTAGTGGGAGGGATGATCATCTGCGCTTCGGTCTACAACATTCCTTCCGCGGTGTTTCTCACCTCGGCTCAGAATCTCCTGGCCCCTTGGGACTTGCTCGTCTGTTGTTTGAAGGCGATGGTGTTCGGGGCTCTGATCGCCATTGTCGGCTCCAACTGGGGCCTTTCCACCAGCGGCGGCGCCAAGGGGGTAGGGCGCTCCACCACCGATGCTGTCGTCACGGCGCTGCTGGGCGTGTTTGTTACCAACTTTCTGATCTCTTGGCTGTTGTTTCAGGGGCCGGGTAGCGCCCTCAGCCGCGCGCTGTAGTCGCGCCTGCCCACGCTGCCGCTAAGATGGGATCCCCTGCCCATTCTCCGGATCCATGCGAGTGGAATTTCAGATTTTGCGACAGTTGCCGCCGGAGCCACCCCGCTGGCAGTCTTTCTGGCTGGAGACATCTCCTGGCGCTACCATTCTCGATTGCCTCAACCGGATCAAGTGGGAGCAGGATGGCAGCTTGGCCTTCCGCAAAAACTGCCGCAACACCATCTGTGGCAGTTGTGCCATGCGCATCAACGGCAGGGCTACTTTGGCCTGTGGCCGACAGGTGGGCGAAGAGCTGGATCCCCGCAGCCCTCAGCCCATTCGCATCGGCCCTTTGGGCAACCTGCCCGTCCTGCGGGATCTGGTGGTGGATATGCAGCCCTTCTGGAACGATCTCAGCCGGGTGGATCCCTTTGTCAGCACGGCGGGGCGCCGCATCCCGGAGCGGGAATTTTTACAGTTGCCTGCCGAACGGGAGCATCTCAACGCTGCCGGTGGCTGTATTCTCTGCGGGGCCTGCTATTCCGACTGCAACGCCAAAGAGGTGAACCCGGAGTTTGTCGGCCCTCATGCTTTGGCCAAAGCCAACCGCCTTGTCCAAGACAGCCGCGACAGCCGACGGGAACAACGCCTGCAAGCTCAAGATAGCTTGGCCGGCGTCTGGGGCTGTACCCGCTGCTGGAACTGCAACAGTGTCTGCCCGATGGGTGTAGCGCCCCTGGATCAAATCACCGAGCTCAAGCAAGGGATCCTCTCCCGAGACCAGACTCCTGTTTTGTCGGGCAACCGTTCTCGTGCCCAGGACATAGCCATCCGCCACCGCAAGACCCTGGTGCAACTGGTGCGCTCCGGTGGTTGGGTGGATGAGCGCCGCTTCGGCCTGCAGGTGGTGGGGCGGGAGGGGCTGCTCAGCTTGGTGCCTTTGGGGCTGCGCCTGCTGGCCAGGGGCAAATTTCCCTTGCGCTTCAAGCCCTCCTCAGGGACGGCGACGGTGCGGCGGCTGATCGATGCGGTCAGACAGGAAACGAACGGTGGCGCCGCGGATCCCTAAGCCCCATTTTTGAGATTTTCCTGGCCTGAGATCAGCCGGGCGCTCAGGATCTGGTCCCCTAGCTTGATCTTGCGCAGCACCTCGGTGCCCTCGGTAACATAACCGAATACGGCATAGCGGCCATCCATGAGGTTGAGGCCGGCAGGGGTGAGATCCGGCTCGGCCATGAAGATGAAGAACTGAGAAGAGGCGCTGTTGGGATCATCGGGATAGCGGGCCATGGCCACCGTCCCCTCAGCAGCAAAGGGCAGGGCTGGCTCTACATCCCACAGGCCCAGTTGATCGAAGGTCTGGCCGTAGCGGGGCACCACCTCGCCTTTGACCCGGATCTCCATCGGGATGGTGCGAACCTTGCCGGTGGCCGGATCCACATAGCCGTCGGCAGGGCCTGGGGGATCCCCCGCTTGCACCAGGAAGAAGTTCTCCACCCGGTCAAAGGTCAGGCCGTCGTAGAAGCCCCGCTGCACCAAATCGGCAAAGTTGCCGGCGGTGAGGGGGGCGCTATACCCATCCAGCGTGATCACCATGCGCCCGGCGGTGGTGTTCAGCTCCACTTCCGCCCGGCCCAGGAGCTGCGGCTTGTCGGCATATTCGGCAGGGATCGCGTAGGGAAAAGCCCCCACCCAGTGGTTTTCCAGGGATCCCAGCTCGTCTATGAGGCGGTCGTAGGCGGCGCGGGCCTCTTCTTTGCCCTTGGATTTGCGCTCCGTGGCCTGGCCGATGGTTTGCAACTCCTGGCGTAGAGCGGCAACTTCTCCAGCGGCGGCAGCAGCCTGCTCAGGGGGCAACTCCGCCAAGAGGGGATCCGTGTAGCGATCCAGAAGCCGCTCCACCTGGCGCACATCTCCCCGCACCGCCGACCAGCGGTTGTACTTCAGGTCGCTCTCAATTTTGGTGATGGCCTCATCGATTTCCCAGATCCGGCTGTCCTGGATGGGCAGCGCCCGCCGCAAGAGAGTACGCGGATCCGTAATGGCATCCCCTTGCGGCAGCGCCAGGGCCGGGATCCCACCCAGCCAAACCGCCCACAGCAACACAGCAGCTAAGACAAGCCGGAGCGATTTTCTCCCCCACTCCCACCGATTGCTGCCAACTGCGGATCCCTGCTGGGCACGCTGCGCCATATCCTCACCTGTTGCCGACACTGCTTTTGCTCTCAGCCTGGCATTCTACCGTTGCTGGCGGCAAGCGTTGCTGCAAGAGAAGAGAATGCAAAGGTCAAACGGCCAGGAACCGGCTGCATCCCCCTCCTACCTGGGAACGACGGCCTCAAAGCGGATGGCCCCGGCAGTGCCAGATCCCCCCACATTGACCACCACCACTCCGTTGGAGT
>NZ_JANSJH010000083.1:0-12787 GCF_047462495.1 Synechococcus sp. H55.2
CTGATCCTACCTCTACCCATCTGGAAAACCCTGCCTGGCAGCTATTGATTGGCTCGGTAGAGCAACCCCAGCCCTACGGCCATACAGATCAAGTTGGGCAACCAAGCCGCCACCGCCGGTCCCAGCGTTCCAATTTGTCCCAGAGCTTGGGTGATGAACAACAGCACATAGAAGGCAAAGATAATCAGCACACTGATGCCCAACCCCAACGAGGAACTGGTGCGCTGCGGGCGCAACCCCAAGGGCGACCCAATGAGGGTGAAGGCCAGGCAGGCAAAGGGAATGGCATACTTTTGGTGGAGGCTGACCTGGAGGCGACGCACCCGCTGCAGATCCCCCGAGCTAGCGATGACCTCAATGTAGCGGCGCAGCTCTTGAATGTTCATCTCCTCAGGGCTGCGGATCTCCTGAGCCAGCTCCAGCGGCGCGCGCGGCAGGCGCAGCTCCTGGCGGCTGAAGGTGGCGATGTTGCTGTAGGTGCCGTCGGGCGAGACGATGTAGTTGGTGCCGTCCTCAAACACCCAGAGGTTCTCCTGGGGATCCCAGCGCCCCCGTTGCGCCAGGAGAATTTGGCTGAGAGCCTCGTTGGAAAAATCGAGGACGATTACGCCGCGCATCTGGTTGCCATCGAAGCTGCGGGCGTAGAACTGACGGGTTAGCCCTTGCCGGCGGGAAAAACTGCCGTCCGGCTCCGGCGCAAGGATCTCGCCAAATTCTTGGTAGAGGATATTCTCTCGCCGGAAGTCCGGATCCCGGTTCAAAGCACGGTTTAAAGTCAGGGCCGCCTGGCGGTTGCTCACCGGCACCACCAGCTCGTTGAACAGAAACGTCAACGTCGTCACCAACAGGCTGAGGATGAGAGCCGGCACCACCAGACGGTAGAGGCTCACGCCGCAGCCGCGCAGGGCTGTGATCTCGTTATCGGCAGACAGGCGCCCATAGGCCAGCAACGTCGCCAGCAACATCGACATCGGGAACGTCAAGACGATGATCCCCGGTGCCCGCAGCGCGAACACCTGCAAGGCTGCCGAAATCGATAACCCCGCCTCCACCACCAGGCGCACCAGCTCGAACAGGGATCCCACCGCCATCACCAAGGTTGTGAAAGCTCCCACCCCAAAGAGAAAAGGCAGCAGCATCTCCGAGAGGACATAGCGATCCATCAGGCCCACCGCACAAGCCAGGGAGAACGTGCTCGAGAGCTGACCGACTGAATGGGTGGGGGGTGAATAAAGTTTCACGAAACCAGATCCAGAACAAGCAGTAGGCTGATCCAGCCAGAGCAGCCGGAGGCTGTTAACGACTCTAGACCGGAACGTCGGCAAATGAAAGGTTCATGGCCTCAATCAAACAACTGCTGTCGAGCAAAAGTGAGTCTCAACCTAGAATTGGGCTTGACAGGCTGCTTTCAGAAAGTTGCGAGCATGGCTTCCTCTTCCCCCGATCTCAAAGGTTTGCTGGAAAAACTCCTGGAACTGCGGCAACAAGTTGTACAGGGATCCCAGACCTACTTGGCTGCTTGGGGCTGCTCTGGGGATCCCTCTCCCGCCATGCACAACCTGGCGCGGTATCTGGCTTTGCGGCAACAGGATCTGCGCAGCCTGCAACTGGAGCTGGCCGCCCTGGGGCTGTCGTCGCTGGGGCGATGTGAATCGCGGGTTTTGGAAAGCCTCGATGCGGTAATCGCCATTTTGGCCGCCGCTCAAGGGCTGAGTCATGAAGGACCCAGCTATGAAGCGTTTTACGCCGGGGATGCGGCCCTAGAGCAGCACACCGAGGCTCTCTTTGGCCCTCCCTCCCCCCACCGCCGCGCCCGCATCATGGTAACCCTGCCCAGCGAAGCTGCCGAGCAGCCGGAGCTGCTGCTGGAGTTGTTGCAACGGGGCATGGACGTAGCGCGAATCAACTGCGCCCACGACGATCCCTCGGTGTGGGAGAACATGCTGGCCCACTTGCGCCGGGCCGAAGCCCAGACCCAGCGGCGCTGCAAGATTTTGTTCGACCTGGCCGGCCCCAAGATCCGCACCGGCCCGGTGGTTATGCCTCCGGGCAAAGCCAAGGTGTACCGTGGGGATCGCATCCTGCTCACGGCAGCCATGCCGCCGGTCAACTCTGACATCTCCTGCCAGGTGGCTTGCACCCTGCCGGAGATTTTGGCAAACCTGCAGGTGGGGACAACCGTCTGGATCGACGACGGCAAGATTGGCGCCCGCGTAGTGGGGATCGAGCCGGCAGGCGTGGTGCTGGAGGTGGACAAAGTTGCTCCCCAGGGCAAGAAGTTGCGAGCCGAAAAAGGCCTCAATTTCCCCGATAGCCAGCTGCAGATCCGCCCCCTCAGCGAGAAAGACTGCCAAGACCTGGATTTTGTGGTGCAGCATGCCGACTTGGTGGGTTATTCCTTTGTCCAGCAGCCGGCGGATTTGCAGTTGCTGTTTTCCGAGCTGGAGCGGCGGCAGGCCCGGCCCGACTTGGGGTTGATCCTCAAAATCGAAACCCGACAGGCGGTGAAAAATCTGCCAGCTCTCATCGCGACGGCTGCTGATAGGCCGCTGGGGGTGATGATTGCCCGGGGAGATCTGGCCGTGGAGATCGGTTGGCTGCGCTTGGGCGAGATCCAAGAAGAACTGCTGTGGATTTGCGAGGCCGCCCATGTGCCGGTGGTGTGGGCTACGCAGGTGCTGGATCAGCTCACCAAAGAGGGCCTGCCCTCGCGGCCCGAGCTTTCCGATGCGGTGATGTCCGCCCGCGCCGAATGCGTGATGCTCAACAAAGGCCCCTATCTGCTGGAGGCGGTCGCCCTTCTTGACGAGCTGCTGGCCCGCATGCAAGCCCACCAGCACAAGAAAAGCCAACGCCTGCGGGCTTTGTATTCCTGGCAGTAGAGGAAGCTCGTTAGAGGCGGAACTTCTCCCCCAGGTAATACTTGCGCACCAAGGGATCCGCCGCCAGCTCTGCTGCCGTGCCCTTGGCCAAAATGGCTCCATCGTTGAGAATGTAGGCCCGGTCGGTGATCTCCAGCGTCTCCCGCACGTTGTGGTCGGTAATCAACACGCCGATGCCGCGATGCTTCAGCTTGGCCACCACCTCCTGGATATCCGCCACCGCAATGGGATCCACCCCCGCAAACGGCTCATCCAGCAGCAGAAATTTCGGCCCGTGGATCCCGGCAGCCAAGGCGCGGGCGATCTCGGCGCGGCGCCGCTCTCCCCCCGAGACCTGCAGGCCCAGGCTGTGGGCCACATGGGCAATGCGGAACTCCTCCAGCAGTTGGTTGAGGCGTTGTTGCCAAAGGCGGCGAGGCACCCGTGTCTGCTCCATGATCAGAAGCAAGTTGTCTTGGATGCTGAGGCGACGAAAGATGCTCGGCTCCTGGGCCAGATAGCCGATCCCCAACTGGGCCCGGCGGTGCATCGGTAGGTGAGTAATATCTTGGTCATCCAGCCAGACATGGCCTCGGTTGGGCTGGATCAGGCCGGTCATGATGTAGAAGGTGGTGGTTTTCCCTGCCCCATTGGGCCCCAGCAGCCCAACAATCTCTCCCTGCTGAATGTGCAAGCTGACGTCGCTCACCACCTCACGGCGGCCATAGCGCTTACAGATGTTTTCTAGGTAGATCTGCATAGGGCCGGCACAGAGTTGCTGATCAAGGCTTCCTATCCAATGCTTACGACAGCCTGTCACCCAGATAGGGATCCCGGCTGCCGTGGCACACCAGGTGCTCTCTTGAGGATGCCCCAAACCTGGTCCACAATCCAGGGGAGTGCAGGCAGTAATGGTTGCCCTCAAGCCAACCGGAGGAATCTTCGATATCCTCCCCACCCATCAAAATGGGATCGTTATGGGATCTGTGGCCTTGCCATGCTCCGCTGCCCAGCCTGCCATTGGCTAAACCCCGACTCCGATCGTCGCTGTCGCCGCTGTGGACACTTTTTGCGTCGTCGCTCGCTTCCTGTTGCCAGGAGCGGATCCCTGGCTTTCAGCCCGAGAAGGCCGAAAATCCGCTGGGATCGCGTCCTGGCTTCCTCAGCAATACTGGGGGTTTTGGCAGGGTTGGGGCAACTGTCTTGGCATGGGCTGCAGCCGCTGCTGCAAGATCCGCCCCCGCCCGGCGATAGCCCACCAGCTCTAGGGCGATAAGGCCGCAACGTCATCGCAGCTTGAGGGAATTTGTCAATCCGGGAGCCGAGGCAGACCTGTGGAGTGGTCGAAGCCGACGGATGCCACTATCATGTGACCAACCCAGGACAACCCCGCTCTGGCGGATTGTCGCCGTCAACCCTTGATGAGGCTTGGTCACCATGAACTTACATCTTAAAGCTGCCGCCGTTTTAGCGCTGCTGACCACGGCAGCCGTGGCCTCCACTGCCGCCGCCACAACCCCCAACGCCTGCTTCCTGCGCTATCTCATGGCTTCCCGAACCTGTCCCAACTGCCGCCTGGGATCCCTCGAGCTGAGCAACCTGGATCTGGCAGAGGCTAACTTCCAGGGTGCCGACCTGATTGAGGCCAATCTGGAGCGCACCCTCTTGACGGGCGCCGATCTCAGCCAGTCTTACCTGGTGGGGGCCAATTTGCGGCGGGCGCAATTGCGCGGAGCCAACCTGAGTGGCGCCTACCTGGAAGGCGCAGATTTGCGGGGCGCCAACCTGCGAGGGGCCGACCTCTCTTCTGCATTCCTGTACGGCGCCGACTTGCGGGGGGCCGATCTGCGCGAGGCCAATCTGGCTGGGGCTGACCTGCGCTTTGCCCGCACCTGGGGCGCACGCCTGCAGGGCGCCGTTCGGGAATAGCGCAAAAGGCCGAGATCAATTCTCGGCTGGCTCGCCACTGCCCACTTCCCCTCTCCTGCTCCGGGAGAGGGGTCGGGCCCAGTGCGGATGGCGAGACTCGAACTCGCAAGGCAAAGCCACACGCCCCTCAAACGTGCGCGTATACCAATTCCGCCACATCCGCTTCTAAGCCTAACCATCATAGCGGCAGAGGTGTGCAGTTGTTAAGGGCATTGGCCCTCTTGCATCCTGCCGCGGTAAGGTCAATCCTCCGTCCAAAACCGCTCCGAGAGATACTTGTCAGCCCCGTCGCAAAAGATGGTCACCACCACTCCGGAGGAAAGTTGACGGGCCACCTGTAGGGCTGCCACCACATTGGCCCCGGCAGAGATGCCCACCAGCAAGCCTTCTTCTAGGGCCAGGCGCTTGACCATTTTCTGGGCTGCTTCTGTGGAGATCTCGATGTGCTGGTCGGGCAGGGTGGGATCGTAGATCTCGGGCTTGAGGGCGGTGGCCATGTGCTTGAGGCCTTCTAAGCCATGAAAGGGAGAGTCCGGCTGCATGGCAATGATTTGGATATCGGAGCGGCACTCCCGCAGGCGCCGCCCTACCCCCATACAGGTGCCGCTGGTACCCAGCCCGGTTACAAAATGGGTGACCTGCCCCTGGGTTTGCTCCCAGATTTCTACTCCTGTGGTCTCGTAGTGGGCCTGCCAGTTGGCGGGGTTGCTGTATTGGTCGGGGTAGAAATAGAGCTCGGGGTTTTCGGCGTAGAGGGCGCGGGCTTTCTCGATGGCCCCATCGGATCCCAGGGCGGGATCCGTCAAGACCAGATCCACGCCGTAAGCCGCGAGGATCTTCTTGCGCTCCGGGCTGGCGTTGGCTGGCAGGGCCAGCTTGACTTTGTAGCCTAAGGCCGCCCCGATCCAGGCGTAGGCGATGCCGGTGTTGCCGCTGGTGGCATCCAGGATGATCTTGCCGGGGGTGAGCTTGCCCTGGCGTTCGCCGGCGCGAATCATGTTCAGGGCAGGGCGATCTTTGACGGAGCCACCGGGGTTGTACCACTCTGCCTTGCCGTAAACCCGCACCGATTCCGGCAAATCGGCAGCCACTCGCCGCAGGCGGATAAGCGGTGTTCCACCCACCAGCTCAATGGGGCTATCGACGGCAGAAAATAAGGGGCGAGAAGAAAATGCAGTCGGATACAAGGGGGATCCCTCGCTAGACAGGCATTGACTGGACAACCATTGCTCATC
Organism: Synechococcus sp. H55.2; assembly: GCF_047462495.1. NCBI lineage: Bacteria > Bacillati > Cyanobacteriota > Cyanophyceae > Synechococcales > Synechococcaceae > Synechococcus > Synechococcus sp. H55.2. The sequence continues at coordinate 6,026 of NZ_JANSJH010000083.1, forward strand.
TTATCCTGGCCTTTCTCGGCTCTTGAGGGCTTTTTCTGGCCCCTGGCCAGCTTTCCTAAAAACCTGTGGCTAGACTCTAAGATGGGGGTAGCAGGGCAAGAGTTCTGGACAACGGCACGATGCGGAGGGGCATGGCAGAAATCGGCATTGTAACCGCCCAGCAGTTCGACCGCCGACGGGGCCAGATCCACGTCTACGACGGTGAGGGCAAAGGCAAGTCCCAGGCGGCGCTGGGGGTTGTGCTGCGCTCCATTGGTTTGGGGATCGAAAAGGCGGCCCCCAGCCGGGTGTTGTTGGTGCGGTTTCTCAAGGGGCCGGGCCGCACCTACGCCGAGGATGCGGCCATTGCTGCTCTGCAGCGGGGCTTCCCCCATCTCATCGATCAATTGCGCACCGGACGCGGGGAGTTCTTCGGCCCGGACGAGATCACCAAGTTTGACCGTCAGGAGGCCCGCCGCGGCTGGGATGTGGCCAAGGGAGCTTTGGCGTCAGGATTTTACTCGGTGGTGGTGCTGGATGAGCTCAACCCGGTGCTGGATCTGGGCCTGCTGCCGGTGGATGAGGTCGTCAACACCCTCAAGCAAAAGCCGGAGGAGATGGAGGTGATCATCACCGGGCGGGGGGCGCCCAAGGAAATTATCGACCTGGCAGACTTGCACTCGGAAATGCGCAGCCTGCGCCGGGGGGCGGATCCCCAAAACGGCCAGCCCAGCGGCATTGAGATCTACACCGGCAACGGCAAGGGAAAATCCACCAGCGCTCTGGGTCGGGCTCTACAGGCCATCGGGCGCGGCATCAGCAAGGATCTCTCCCACCGCGTGCTGATCATGCAGTGGCTGAAGGGGGGAACGGGCTACACGGAAGATGCGGCCATTCGGGCCTTGCGAGAAAGCTACCCCGACCTGGTGGATCACCAGCGTTGCGGTCGGGATGCGATCGTCTGGCGAGGTAAACAGCAAGAAATCGACTATGTAGAAGCGGAGCGGGGCTGGGAGTTGGCACGGGCAGCTATTGCTTCCGGCCTGTACAAAACCATCATCTTGGATGAGCTGAACCCGACGGTGGATCTGGAGCTGCTGGATGTGGAGCCGATCGTGCAGGCTTTGTTGCGCAAGCCGCGCGATACGGAGATCATCATTACGGGCCGCTGCCATGCCCCCTTGCCCTATTTCGAGCTGGCCTCTGTCCATTCGGAAATGGTGAGCCACAAGCACTATGCCGAGCAGGGAGCCGATCTGCGACGCGGGGTGGACTATTGATGGGATCCTTCGCAGCGTTCTGGCAACCGTTGTCCCCAGCCCTGTCTGTTTTGGCTTGGCCGCCAGACTCCAAGATGCTGGCTCAGTCGTTGCTCAGCCTTTTCCAGACGGAAGTGTGGGTGGAGGGGGGGGAGCGCATTCCCGCCGGCCCGCTGGTGGTGGTGAGCAATCACCGCAGCTTCCTGGATGCGCCGGTGCTGATCGCGGGGTTGGATCGGCCAATTCGCTTTGCCTGTCATTACTACCTGTCTCAGGTGCCGCTGCTGCGGGAGGTGGCCCTGGCACTGGGTTGCCTTCCCCTCAAGCAGGGATCCCGGCAGCAAATCCATTTTTTTCGCCAGGCGCAGGCCACCTTGGCGGCAGGCGTGGGGGTGGGGATCTTTCCGGAAGGCGCGGAGCAGATCACCCGTGCGACCTCGCCTCAGGAGTTGGGGCAGTTTCAGCCGGGCTTTGCCCATCTGGCCTTGGCGGCAACGGTGGATCCCTTGCCGATTCTGCCGGTGGCCGTGTGGGCCCAGGAAGAATGGCGGGGGGTGGATATTCCCATGGCTTTCTTTCGCTGGTTTGACCCCAGCGAGCCCCGCTTTCAACAGGAAGGGGGACATCCGGTGGTGTTGTATCGGCGGGTGGTGCTCAGAGTAGGATCCCCCCTCTGGGTCACTGGGAAGCAGCGCCACCGATCCCGACGCGAACGAATGCAGGTGATTCAAGAGCTAACCGCAGCGGCCCGAGAACAGGTGCAATTGGGATTGGCAGGGAAATGAGAAAGTTGAGTGGCGAGCTGATAACCTCTAGCTTGATCTGCCCGGCAAAGGAGGCAGTTGGTCAGGAGCGGCCTCTGTTGCTGTACCTGCCCGGTATGGATGGCACAGGCGGGTTGTTTTACCGGCAGGCGCGGGCTTTGGAGCGGGAGTTTTGCATTCGCCCCCTGAGCTTGAACCACCCAGAGGCGGGAAATAGCTGGGAGACCCTGGCCGACTGGGTGGGATCCCAGTTGGAAACAGGAGCCTACTTGTGTGGAGAATCTTTTGGGGCCTGCCTAGCCTTGTTGGTGGTTGCCCGCTGGCCGGAACGGTGCCGCGGCCTTGTTTTGGTCAATCCGGCCTCGTCGCTGCGACGTCGGCCCTGGTGGTGGGCGGGGCATTGGCTGCTGCCCTTTTTGCCGCCAGGGCTCTATCACCAATTGTCGGAGCGGGGGCTGGGGTTTTTGGCCGAGCTCAACCAAATCGAGCCGCCGGATCGGGAGCGATTGCGCCAGGCCGTGCACAGCGTCCCGCCAGAGGTGGCTGCCCAGCGCTTGGCCTTGCTGGGATCGTTTGTCGTGGAGGAGCTGCCCCTGGAGTCGATGACCCTGCCGACGTTGCTGGTGGCGGGGGGGCGGGATCGCCTGTTGCCGTCGGTGCAGGAGGTGGGCCGGCTGGCGGAGCGGCTGCCCCGGGCGCAGGTGGAGATCTCGCCCTTGAGCGGCCACGCTTGTCTTCTGGAGCGGCAGATGAACCTGCGGCGTTATTTGCTCAAGCCAGATGGGGTCTTCGCCCCCCTGCTGCTCAATTCTGCTGCGAGCCGTTGAGAATGGAAAGGGCTCCCCACAGATCGGCTATCCGTCCTTGGCAGGAGCGATCTTTTCCTTCTCGATCCAGCCAAAGGGCTTTCAAGCCCGCTGCTTTGGCCCCTTGATAGTCTTCGCGGTGGCTATCGCCGATGTGGCAAGCGGCTGCGGGAGGGATCCCTTGGGCCGCCAGGGCAGCTTGGAAGATGCGGGGATCGGGCTTGGCATAGCCCACCTGGGTGGAAAGGGTGAGGCTGGAAAAGTAGGAACCCAACTGCAACTGCTGTAGCACCCCGGGCAGGCGGCTGTCGAAATTGGAGATCACCCCCAGCCGGATCCCTTCCTGTTGCAGAACCTGTAGAACCGGCAGCGTCTCGGGATAGAGCTCCCAGGGCCCCGCCCCGGCAAAGTACTCGAACAGGTGGGCAAAAAACACCTCAAACTGCCCTTCCCCGAAAGCAGCCAGGGATCCCACTTGGGCGAAGGTCTGGCGCACCACCTGCCGCCACCAGGCCCGCTCCCATTCCTGCAAGACGGATCCCGTCAAGCCTGGGCAGGCCGGAGTTGGAGCCTGGGCAAAAGCTTGGGCAAAGGCGCAATCCAACGCTGGGGGATCCACCCTCACCCCATATTCTGCTGCCACCTGGCTGTAAGCTTGGCCAACGCCGCCCCGCACCCGAAACAGGGTGCCCACCGCATCGAAAAAGAGCACCGTTCCGCAACTCATCATGAGTAGGTATCACCAGTATCACTGCTGGCTCTCATAGCGGTCGTAGGCATCCACAATCCGCTGCACCAATGGGTGACGCACCACATCCCGCTGGTCAAAGTAGCAAAAAGCAACCCCCTCCACCCCCGTCAGGATGCGCTCCGCAGCGGCCAAGCCCGACAGGCGATGCTTGCCCAGATCCGTTTGGGTGAGATCCCCGGTAACCACCATGCGCGACCGGAAGCCCAGCCGCGTGAGGGCCATCTTCATCTGCTCCGGGGTGGTGTTCTGGGCTTCGTCCAAAATGATGAAAGCATTGCTGAGAGTGCGCCCCCGCATGTAAGCCAGGGGCGCCACCTCGATGACCCCTTGTTCCATCAACTGGGGCAGCTTGGCCGGGTCGATAAACTCGAACAGGGCATCGTAGAGGGGCCGCAGATAGGGATCCACCTTTTCCACCAGATCCCCCGGCAAAAAACCCAACTTCTCCCCCGCCTCCACGGCAGGGCGAGTGAGGATCAAACGCTCATATTCCCGGTTTTGCAGGGCAGCAATGGCTACAACAGCGGCCAGATAAGTTTTGCCGGTGCCTGCCGGCCCGATGCCGAAGCAGAGGTCGTGGGCGCGAATGGCTCGCACATACTCCTGCTGGCGGGGCGTTTTGGGCCGGATCAGCTCTCCCTTGCGGGTGCGGGCCAACACACCTGCTTGCGCTTGCTGATAGGCCGCAGCCTCCTGGCCGGAGAGGGCGCGAAAAGCTTGCTCTGCATCGATCACCGTGACAGGGTGTCCAGTTTGCCAAAGCGGCTTCAGCAATTCTAGCCACTGCCGCACCTGCTGCCGCTGCTGAGGGGTGCCTTTCAGGTACAGGTCTTGCCCGCGCAGCGTTACAGAAGCCCCACTGAAGCGACTGATCCACCTCAAGTTGGCCTCCTGAATGCCCGCCAAAGACATGGCCTGTTGAGGATCGGACAGAGAGATAATTTCGAAATCGGTGGGAGCAGAAGTGTCGTGCATGCCGTGGGCGCCGGGCACCCCGCGAGACTGGTAATGGTGATCCTATCAAAAACGGCTGTCAGAGCGCTCTGGGTTCGGAGAGCTGCTCCAGAGACCAGATGAGCGCAAGAGTGCTTAACAGGGGCATTGCACAAATTAATGTGTTTTGGAATACGAGTTCCCAGCAGATCTGCGCTGAGTAAGGATCTGGGTTCTGGCTTTGGTCGGCAGTCAAGTCGTGGGGAATTAACAGATTCCTAAGGTTCCCTAAAAAAGTATTGCAAAGGCCTATTTCTCTGGGAATAGCCGCCATCCATCAAGTAAAGTTGACCTATTGACGTAAGGAGCTTGAACCCTCAATCTCTTGCCCGATCGAGCAAGAGCCTGAGGTTTTCAACCCCGATGTCATAGTTCATCTGAGATTCTCCACCAAGCAGCAGGGAGAGGAATAGGTTTGTCTTTAAAACCTTTCCCCGGCTTCATTTTTGGGATCCCTGTAAGCTCTCTACAGATCCTCACTTCGGGAGTCATTTTGAAAAAAAGGAGAGATAGATGTCTACCCAATCTGCGTCTGGTACTCTAGGGTTGCCACAACTGGATTTGACCCAAATTCCACGCCAGATCGCCTGCGATGGCAGCGACTTAGACTGGAGCCAAGCTCAAGTGATCGAAGGCACCCAGCCCCAAGAGGAGAACTTGCAGGGCTGGATGGCTTTCTCTGACCTGCGGGTCAATCAAGAGGCCGGCAATATCCTGCACTGGCAGGGGCGTCCGCTGCGGGCCAGCCGCATCCGCTTTTTCGTGAAAAATGTGGCCTGGCGCTACGGCTTTTCTTTCTCCACCAGCATCCGCTCGCCCCTTGGCAAAGGGATCCCGACCCCGCCGGAGTGGCGCTACCCCGGTCTTTGCCGCTACGGGCTTGTGGTGTTCCAGCCCAACGCCCAACTGGTGGCCCATCAGGTTTGGGAATCCTCGCCGGAGCAGCCCCAAGAGGTAGATCTGGATCCCAACTTGGATATTGCCTTCAACGTCAACGATGCCAAGGGCAGCTACGGCGACAACAGCGGCAGCTTCGATATCTACGTGCAGGTGGTGAGCTAGGGCCGCCCAAGCCCAGGGGTTACCTCCAGGAGGGATCCCGACCATTCGCGACAGCGGGACGGAGTTCTTGCAGGCCCAGTTGCCGGGCGGGATCCCATCTTCTACAATAGGTGAGCTGGCGGCTGGATCCCAACGGAGGGTGTCTCTGCCGCTTTGGAGAGGTGGCTGAGTGGTCGAAAGCGGCTTCCTGCTAAGAAGTTACGGGGCCCAAAAGCTCCGTCGAGGGTTCGAATCCCTCCCTCTCCGTTTCTGCAGTTGACCCTTGGCGGCGGTTTCACTGCTTTTTGGGTGTTTATGTGGCAAGCGTGGCTGCTGAGTCAGTGGGGAGTGGCGCTCTGGCTCAACCTGGCCTTGGTGGCGCTGGCTCTGCTGATCCCGCAAAGGGCGTTGACGCGGGCTGGGGTTCTCCATGCAGGCTTGCTTGGCCTGCTGGTGTGGGGGGGCCTGGGGTGGCGGGGTTACCTAGCAGTAGCCGCCTATTTTTTAGTCGGCACCGCCGTCACCCGGCTGGGGATCCGGCGCAAGCAGGCGCAGGGGATCGCCGAAAAGCGAGAGGGGGCGCGAGGGCCGGAAAATGTCTGGGGATCCGCTTTGACCGGGGCAGTATGCGCGGTGGGCTACACTTTCTTGCCGCATCCGCTGTGGTGGTTGGGGTATGGTGCCAGCTTTGCAGCGAAATTGGCCGATACCGTCAGCAGCGAGGTGGGGAAAGCCTACGGACGCCAGACCTTTTTGATCACCACCTTCCAATCCGTGCCGGCGGGCACAGAAGGAGCCGTGAGCCTGGAGGGATCCCTGGCAGGGGTGGCGGCAGCGGTAGGGATGGCCACCTTGGCTTGGGGGATCGGTGGGGAGTGGGTAAGAGGAGACCCGTTTTGGCTGGGCATTTGCTGTCTGGCCGGGATCCTGGCCACCTTGGCAGAAAGCTGGATGGGGGTGGTGTTGCAACCCCGCCTGGCCTGGATGAGCAACGAAGTGGTGAACGGCATTCAAACAGCCCTAGCAGCTCTCCTGGCCGTGGGATTGGGAGCGCTTTTGGGGATCGGATCCTAAAAAGGGGCCCCTCACCCCCAACCTCTCTCCCTGAGGGATGGCCCTCACCCCCAGCCCCTCTCCCTGAGGGATGGCCCTCACCCCCAGCCCCTCTC
>NZ_JANSJH010000084.1:0-12479 GCF_047462495.1 Synechococcus sp. H55.2
TCCCTCTGGGAGAGGGGCTGGGGGTGAGGGCTGGGAGAGGGGCTGGGGGTGAGGGCAGCGACGCGGAGCGCTTGGGCTGGCGGCAAAGTATCTTAATCTTGTTGGAAACGACTATATCTCCCCGTCCGAGCCTGCCACTTGGGGGGCAAGGCTGGAAAATGCTAGAATCGACAAGCCTAAACTGCTGGTGTAGCTCAGTTGGTAGAGCACTCGACTTGTAATCGAGCGGTCGTCAGTTCGAGTCTGACCATCAGCTTTCTTGGCCGCTGTAGGGCTTGACTCTGCCATGTCTGTCCTCTCGCTGAAGCGGAACTCAGCTTCTACACTGGTGGTTAGATGGCTGCAGCGGGATCCCTGCTTGGTTGGGCCTATCCACTCAGCCGCTTGGGTTGTTCTCCTGAATTCTTGCTTGGATGTCTATGTCCGGTCTCCCAGCCGCCACGATTCGTCGATTGCAAAAGTTGCCCCAGGTGCCCTCGGTGTGGGAAGGGGATCGCCACACCCTCTTGGGATTGCCGCCCCTGGGATCGCAAACGGAAGGGGAGTGCATCCTGTGGGTGGATGGCATCCAGGGAGTGGTACGGGCCATGGAAGTGGTGCCCGCTGGCTCGGGTGTTGAGCCGATGGTGCGAACCTTGATCATGGCTATGGAGCAGCCCCATGCTGCTTCGCCCGCTCGTCCCCAAAAGATCGTCGTGCGGGATCGAGAGGTGCAGTTTTTCTTGCGCGGCATTCTGCACGAGCTGGACATCAAGGTGGAATGCCAGCCGGCATTGCCCTTGATCGACGAGATCCTGCAGAGCTTTCAAGAGGCCAACGGGCGGATCCCTCCCCCGCTGCCAGAAAACTATGCTGAGCTGCTGGCCGGCAGAGCCCTCACCCTCTGGCGAGATGCTCCCTGGAATTACCTAGAGGATCACCAAATCTTAGCGCTCGACCTCAACCACTGGGATATCCAAACCCTTTACGTCTCGGTGATGGGGCGATTGGGCATGGAGTATGGGGTGCTTTTTTATCGCTCGCTGCCTTCCCTCAAACAGTTTCGCCAGGATGCGGGGCAGCCGGATACTCCCGAAGAGATGGAAGAGGCCTTCCTCAGGCAAGATTGTCTCTATCTCACCTTTCAAGCTCGCCATCCTGAGCTCAACGAACTGCCGGATCTGGACTTGGCAGAGTTGGATCCCGATGAAATTGAGCCGAACTTCGGCACCATTCACCCTCTGGAAGGCTTGCGCGTGACTTTGCAGGAGGATGAGGCGGCGGTCTTGGCGGTGGCCCTGGAAGCCTTGCATCGCTTCTTCAAGCAGTACCACCGCAGGCTGGAAGAGGACTTTCAACCCTATCAGGGTCGGTACCGCATTCCCAACCCCCAGGCGGAAGGGGAAACCCTCTCGGTGCAAGTGCGCACCTTGCCAGACTTGGCTGCAGAGCTTCTGGAGCTGGAAGGAGACGAAGAGGAGGAGGAGCACACCCAAACCCTGCTGCGGGATGATTTGGTGCCTGAGGGTGCCCAACTGGGCCTGGGGGTGTTGCCGTGGACAACGGTGGAAATGCTGCGTCGCACGGGGCAGTGGCATCCACTCCCGCAAAGCAAGCTGGTGCAAAGGGGAGAAGGGCTGCCGGTGGTGATCGTGCGCACTTCCCGCTCCAAAGCGAAGCAGTTGATCGAGAATTTGCGTGGAGAAGGCGGGCCCCAGGGCGTTTGTTTCAACACAGGGGTAGATCCCTTCGATGGCGATCGCTACGACCTGGAAATTGTGCAAACGGGCAATCGCGACCTGCACCTGTTCGGGGAGTTTCCCGAAGATGATCCCGTTCACTCCATGGCCCGCAAGCGCTGGGAACGGTGGTGCCGGGCGACGGGTGGCTATTGCGGCTTGGTGGTGGCGATGGGGGTGAATTCTGTGACTCCAGAGCTGCAAGTGCGCCACATTCTGGCCCTATTTGAGATGCAGGCGCTCAACCCGACGGGATTGGGGCTGGGGCCGATGGTGCGCATCGGCCGGCAGTTGCATTTGCCTTGACTGGCCAGAGGTTGTTCAAATTAAGGATCCCAACAGGCTGGAAGCTGCTCAAAAGAGGCAAGATAATGCAGCTAAGGGATCCCAAGACAACAGAGGCACTGCAGATGACTCCTGTTGAGCGTGCCCGCTGGCTGAAAGCGCAGACGTTGTTTCAAAGCCTGACGTCGGAGAGCTTGTATCCTCTGGCAGAGCAAATGCAAGATCATCCCTTTGGCCAGGGAGAGGTTTTGGCAGAGGCGGGAACCCTGCCGGATGGGATCCAGATTTTGCTGGAGGGACGCTGGGAAGAGCGGGATCCCCATTCCGGGGAGGTTCTCAACCTGCTGCCTGGCGCGGTGGCTCATCTGGGGGAAGTCCTGGCGGAGCAGCCCCTGCGGCGGGATCTGGTGGCCGTTTCCGCCGGGATCCGGGGTTGGATCCCGGCTGCGGTGGTGCGCCGTTGGCTGGCAGAGCACTCGGGGCAATTGGCCGAGGCGCTGGCCCAGGCTCAAGATCGCCTCAGCTATGAGCAGGAGCGGCAAGTGGCTTTGCGCCCCTACTTGGTGCCGAAGGTGGAGCGGGGGATCGTCGGCTCCAGCCGCTACGCGGTGCGCCTGCGGCAGCAGATCAAAGAGGCAGCCCAGAGCGGCAAGCCGGTGTTGATCTTCGGGGAGCCGGGCCTGGAAAAAGACAACGTCGCCGCCCTGATCCATTTTGGATCCCCGCGGCGGCGCCAGCCCATGATCAAGGTGGATTGCAGCGCCCTGCAGGCCAGTGGGGCGGATCTGTTCGGGCGGACGGGGGGCAAGCCGGGGTTGCTGGAGTGGCTGGGAGAGGGCACGCTGCTGTTGAACAACCTGCACGAGCTGCCCGCCGAGCTGATGCCCAAGTTGCTGCGCCTGCTGGAGACGGGATCCTACACCCCTGTGCAGCGGGGGGAAGGGGAGCCGGGAGAGGAGCGCCCCTGTCGCTGTCGTCTGCTGATGGTGTCAGAACGGCCCATCCCCGCCCTTGACCCTTGGGCGATGGCCATCAAAGTGCCGCCGCTGCGGGTGCGCAAGGCCGATATCAAAGCCATGGCCGACTATTTTCTCAGCCTCTACAGCCGCCGGCGCGGGATCCCCAAGCCCAAGCTCTCGCCGGAGGCGCTGCGCCGCTTGCAGAGCTACGACTTTCCCGGCAACTCGCGGGAGCTGCGCAGCCTGGTCGAGCGGGCGGCAGTGCAGGCCGCGGGGGCGAGCGTGCTGGGGGAAGAGGTGTTTTGGGCTTCCCAGCCTCGGGGCAAGCGGTTTCGCCTCAACCTGCTCAACGTCTATCCCCGCTTGCGTCGCCTGCTGCGCAGCCCTTGGTGGCCGGATCGCCTCAACTACGGCCTGGTGTTGCCCCTCTATACCCTGGTGGTGTTTCTCCTCTTTTGGGGGCCTCAGGATCGGGCCCACAATGTGGGGTTGAATCTTTTCTGGGCCTGGTGGTGGCCGCTGGTGCTGCTGGTGTTTCCCTTCTTGGGACGGGTGTGGTGTGCCGTCTGTCCTTTCATGATCTATGGGGAGTTGATCCAGAGGCTGTCGTTATGGCTTTGGCCGCGGCAGTTGCAGAAATGGCCGCGACAGCCGGCGGAGCGCTGGGGCGGCTGGGTGCTGTTTGCCGGGTTTGCGTTGATTTTCCTGTGGGAGGAGATCTGGGATCTGCCCAATACGGCTTACCTGTCGGGGTGGCTGCTGCTGCTGATTACTGGTGGAGCGGTGGCCTGCTCACTGGTGTTTGAGCGGCGGTTTTGGTGCCGCTACCTCTGCCCGATTGGGGGCATGAACGGCCTCTACGCCAAGCTCTCGATGACGGAGCTGCGGGCGCAGCAGGGCACCTGTTCGGCAGAATGCACCACCTACCAGTGCTACAAAGGAGGGCCCGAGAAGGGGGAAGGCATGGCGACGGGAGGCTGTCCCCTCTACTCCCATCCGGCGCAACTGCAAGACAACAAAGATTGCGTCCTTTGTATGACTTGCCTCAAAGCCTGTCCCCATCGCTCGGTGGAGTTCAACCTGCGCCCACCTGGGATCGAGCTGTGGACTACCCATACGCCGCGCGCTGCCGAAATTGCTTTGCTGCTGTTGTTGCTGGGAGGCATCTACCTACACTGTCTGCCGCGGTTGGCAGAACAGATGGCCCAATGGGGTCTGAGCTGGGATCTACGGCAGTTTTGGCCCCATCTGGGGGCCGCTTTGCTGGCTTTGGGGTTTCCCAGCTTGGTGCCTTTGGCAGCTTGGGGATTGGCTTGGTTGTGGCATCGGCTGGGCCGGGGGGCGCGACCCCGACCCTTTGCGGAGATGATCTACGGCTATCTGCCCTTGGTTTTGGGGGGAACGTTGGCTTTCTACTGGCCCCTGTTTTTAACGGAGGCGGGGCAGGTGCTGCCGGTAACCTGGGCAACTTTTTCCCAGACGGGATCTGCTCTTCCCGTGCTGTGGCAGGCGCACCCGGCGGTAGTTCAGTTTCTCCAGGGATCCACGCTGATCCTGGCAGTGCTTCTCTCTTGGGCCCTCACGGGCAAAATTGCCCGCCAGAGCTTGCAGTGGCCCTACCATCTGGGCGCTCTGGGGTTGGGGGTGAGCTTGTGGCAGGTGCTGGGGATTTGATAGTCGAGATCCCAGACCTCGGGCTGTGGAAATCCTGTGGGATCATGAAGAAGTCTCCTACTCTAGGAAAGGGGCCACTTTCTCCATGCCTTCTCCTTTTTCTGTCCCCTCTTACCCGGTTCACATCCACGACCGCCAACGGGACACCCACTATCTGATCCAGGTACCGGCGAATCAATACATCTTGGCCAGTGCCGAGGCCCAAGGGATCCAACTGCCCTTTGCTTGCCGCAACGGCGCCTGTACCACCTGCGCGGTGCGAGTGCGTCGGGGATCTCTGTACCAGCCGGAGGCGATGGGCCTCTCGCGCGAGCTGAAGGAGCAGGGGTATGGGCTGCTGTGTGTGGGCTATGCCCGTTCGGAGCTCTGGGTGGAAACCCAAGATGAAGATGAGGTGTATGAGCTGCAATTTGGGCGCTACTTCGGCCAGGGACGGGTCAGGCCGGGGATCCCCCTTGAGGATGAATGATGTTTTTTTCTGCACCGGTTGTGTCTCAAGAGTTGCCGCCGCATCCCTTGCCCTCTCGGCCGCGGGGCTGGCTGCTGGGGGCGGCGGCGCTGCTCCCGGTGAATTTGGCCCCCAGCTTGCTGTTGGCTTTGGTGGGGACAATCCAGGGCTATACCTGCTGCGGTAAAAGGATCCTTCGCGATCCTCTATTTGGGCTGGCAGCTCTCCTGAGCTTGGCTGCGGTGGGCGTGGCCTTTGTGGGTGAGGATTGGCGGCTGAGCCTGCCGGGGATGTTCAACTACTGGCCTTTTTTGTTGATGCTGCCGGCCTTTGCAGCGGTGCTGGCCGATTGTGGTTCTCCTGGGGGCCGTCGTCGTTTGGCCCAGGTGCTGGTTCTGGGCAGCGGGCTGATGCTGCTTCTGGGCTGGGGAGAGGTGCTGTGGGGGTGGCAGGGGCATCTCGTTTTGGGGCCGCTTTGGATCACGGGGGTGGCCGGAGGCGAGCGACCGGCGGCAGCTTTTACCTCTCCCAATATCTTGGCCATTTACTTGGTGATCCATCTCTGCTTGGCGGCGGGGCTGGGGTGGGAAGGGGTGGGACGATCCTGGCTGGGAAGAGCAGGGCTGGGGGCGATGCTGGGGCTGGGATCCCTGCTGCTGCTGCTGACGGCCTCTCGCAACGGCTGGGGAGTGGGGGGGCTGGCGCTGGTGATAGGGTTGGCGCTGCGGCGCTGTTGGTGGGGAATCGGGCTCTTGAGCGGCTTGGGGTTGGCCAGCTTGGCCGCCGCTTGGGATTGGCCGGGCTGGCGGGCCGTTGTGCCCCGATTGATTTGGAGCCGTCTGGCAGACACCTTCGATCCTCAAGCCCTCTATTTTAGTTCCACCGCCAACCGCTTGGATGCCTGGCATTTTGCCCTGCAGATGGCACGGGAGCGACCCTTGACCGGCTGGGGCTGGCAGAGCTTTGCCGCTCTTTACAATGCTCAGGATCCGCCGGAGCTGCTGGGCCACTGCCACAATTTGTACCTACATCTGGCGGCTGAGGGCGGGATCCCGCTGCTGCTGGGCCATCTGATCCTGTGGGGCTGGATTTTGGCGCGGGGGTGGCAAGCCTGGCGGCGCTCTCAAGAAAGTGTCCTGTTGGGGATGCTGCTGGCTTTGACAGCGTTTTTTGTCTCAGGGCTTTTGGATGTGGTGATGTTGGATGGCCGCGTGCACCTGTTGATAACGTTGCTCTTGGGGGCCGTTTGGGGAGCCGGCCTTGAGCAGCAAGACGACCCCGTCGCCGGCAAAGAGCAAGCCCAGAGGAGCCACTACTGAATGCTGCCGTGGAATATCCCTTGGCCGGCAATGAGTCCAGAATCCATCACGCCGACGGTTTGCAACGCGGAAGCCAGCTACAGTCAAGGGGGAGTTTAGGGGATCTTTGCGGTGAACCTGTACCGAGATGTGGTGTGGCCTTTGCTTTTTTCTGGACTGAGAGCCGATCCAGAAACGGTCAAGGTGGGGCTGTTGCGTGCCCTCCATTGGATCGACACTACCCAGGCCACCGGGATCCTGTCGGCTCTGGAGCGACTGTTTTGCTACCGGGATCCCCGGCTCTCGGTGTCACTATGGGGCCTCACCTTTCCCAATCCCCTTGGCTTGGCTGCGGGCTTTGACAAAGATGGCCTGGCTCTGGCCGTCTGGCCCAGCTTGGGATTTGGCTTTGTGGAGGTGGGCACCGTCACTCCTGGGCCGCAGCCGGGCAACCCCAAACCGCGCCTGTTTCAACTGCCCCAAGATCGTGCCGCTCTCAATCGTATGGGCTTTAACAACCAGGGGGCAGCGGCTCTGGCTGAACGGTTGCGCCGGTTGCGTCGGCGTCCTATTCCCATCGGGATTAACCTGGGCAAAGCCAAAATCACCCCCCTAGAAGAAGCGGCTGCCGATTACCTGGCCAGCTTCCGGCTACTCCAGGAGCTGGGGGACTACTTCGTGGTCAACGTCAGTTCCCCCAACACCCCAGGCCTGCGATCCCTGCAGGCTGCTGAGCAACTGGAGCCCATCCTGTCTGCCTTACAGCAGGAAAATCAGGGGCGAAAACCTCTTTTGGTGAAGATCTCCCCCGACTTGGACTGGCCTGAAATCGACAGCCTCCTGGAACTGGCCCAAACCTATGCACTGGCCGGGATTGTGGCCACCAACACCACGCTGCGCCGCGACAACCTGAAAACCCGTTTTCTACCTGGCCACGGCATCTCAGAACCCAGGCCAATTCTGGCAGAAGCCGGCGGGATCAGCGGTGCCCCCCTGCGGGAGCGTTCCACCCAAGTCATTCGCTACATCCACCGCTCCACCCAAGGAAAATTGCCCATCATCGGAGTGGGGGGCATCTTCACCTTGGCCGATGCTGTGGAGAAGCTGGAAGCCGGAGCCAGCCTGCTGCAAGTCTATACCGGCTGGGTTTACGAAGGGCCGGGTATGGTGCCACAACTGCTCCGAGGCCTGGCCAGCTCTTCTCCGCCCCGCCCTGATGTTACACTTCCCTCGCAGAATACCGCCATGGGTCAGATCCAGGCGTAAGATCGTTAGGGATCCCTGAGGAAGCTCGCCGGTGAACCTGCTGCAACACCTGTTCAAGACCCCCCATCCAGTTATTGGGGTGGTTCATCTGTTGCCGCTGCCCACCTCCCCCCGTTGGGGAGGGGACTTGGAGTGGGTGATCGCTCAGGCAGAACAGGCTGCCACGGCCTTGGCGGCAGGCGGGGTGGACGGGATCCTCGTCGAGAACTTTTACGATGCCCCTTTTGCCAAGGAGCGGGTAGACGCGGCGGTGGTGAGCGCCATGACCGTGGTTGTCCAGCGGATCAAAATGCTGGTCTCCCTGCCCATCGGGATCAACGTCTTGCGCAACGATGGCTACAGTGCTCTGGCCATCGCCGCCAGCGTGGGAGCGCAGTTTATCCGGGTGAATGTGCTCTGCGGGGCGATGATAACCGACCAAGGCATTATTGAGGGGAATGCCCACCGCCTGCTGCGCTATCGCCGCGAGTTGGGGGCCGACATCAAGATTTTCGCCGATGTGCTGGTGAAACACGCTCAGCCCCTGAGTCCCATCCGTCTGGATGCAGCCATCGCCGACACGGTGGAGCGCGGCCTGGCCGATGCCATCATTCTCTCCGGCTGGGCCACCGGCAAGCCACCCCTTCTGGAGGAGCTGGAGCTGGCCCGCCAGGTTGCCCCTCAGGTACCCCTGTTGATTGGCTCAGGGGCCACCGCCGAAAACATCGGCACCCTCATCCGCCATGCGGATGGCGTGATTGTGGCCAGTTCTCTGAAACGGCCGGCCCGTTCCGCCGGCATGCCGGTGCGCTGTGCGGATCCCTTTCCCCTCATTGACCCCATCCGGGTGCGGCAGTTTGTGGAAGCATTGCACCTTGGCCTGGGCGAACAGCCCGCCAATCCGGCTTGCCTGGCCACTCCCAGCTCTAGCTGCAGCTAGACCTCAGGGATAGAATTGGCATTACTTCGCCGTATCAGGGTTTCTCCTCATGTTGTCGGCTGAACTCGAAGGCTGGCAGCCTTCCCCCAGCTTGGTTTCCGCTCCCGTTGGTGGGACGGAGCCCTTGCCCTTGGAGGAAGTTTCGTGGAGCCAGGTGCCGGCTCAGGTTCCCTGCATTTGGGTCATCGACGATGACCCGGTGAGCCGTCGCTACATCGGCGAAGTCCTCAAAAGCTCCAACTACCGGGTGGAAAGCTGGGAAAGCGACCAGTTGGCCTGGGAGCACCTGCAGACCCTGGATGAAAGCGAATGGCCGGATTTGATCATCTGCGACTGGGTCATGCCGGGTTTGTCTGGAGTAGAGTTCTGTCGCCGTCTGAAGAACTCCGCTGCCGGCCAGTTTGTCTACTTCCTTTTGCTCACCGCCCGCTCCGAAGTTGAGGATCGGGTGCAGGGGCTGGATGCAGGGGCGGACGAGTTTATCGTTAAGCCGGTCGAGGCTGAGGAGCTGCGGGCCCGGATACGGGCGGGGCTGCGCCTGCAGCGGCTCACCCGAGCTTTGGCCCAGGCCAACCGGCAACTGCGGGCCCGCAACGAGCTGTTGGAGTCTCTGTCTTTGACGGATCCCTTGACCGGAGCCTTGAACCGCCGCGCTCTCGACCAGGCGTTGCCCCATTTGCTCAAGCAGGTGGGGCCCCGTGGGCAAGCCCGCTATCGCTATCTCTGCCTGCTGATGATGGATGTGGATTACTTCAAGCAGGTCAACGACACCTACGGCCACTTCATCGGCGACTGCGTGTTGCAGGCCCTCGTTGGGCGGCTGCACAATCAACTGCGTCCCTCCAGCCTGCTCTACCGCTACGGCGGCGAAGAATTTGTCTGCGTCACCCCTGGGCTCAACCCCGCCCACTGCCACCGCTACGCCGAGTCTCTGCGCCGGGCCATCGCCAGCCGGCCAATTGACGTTTCGCCCAAACGCAGCCTGCCTGTCACCATTAGCATTGGCGGGATCGTTATCAGCGAAGATGACCCCTTAGATCCAGAAGCTGCACTCCAACGAGCGGACGAGGCCCTCTACCAGGCCAAGCAAGCCGGGCGAAACTGTGTACGCCTCTTCCTGCCATCGCTCCTGGAGAACTACTGTCCTCCGCCGGGCTCGAGAGGGTAGCCGGAAGCTGCCGCCAAGGCTTCCAGCGAGCGCAGCCCCACGTAGGTGCGGCCGTTGATGATCCAGGTGGGATAGCTGGTGATCCCTGCTTCTGTGCATGCCTGGGCTTGGGGCGTACCGGGACCGTTGGGGGAGCACTCCACGTAGGGCACTTGGGCAAAGGCCGACCCAAACAGCTCTTTCTGCTCCTGACAATGGGGGCACCAGTAGGCCCCGTACATGGTGCCGCCGATCTGCCGCAGGTGGGCCGCCAACCCTGCCGCCAGGGGGCTGGGGGGAGGAACTTGGTTGGCATACACCCCAATGGTGGTCACCAAGGTGAGAAAGCTCACGAGAATGTAGCTGAAGGCCAGCTTGCCCCCATCCAGCCAGCGGTGGCCCAGCAGGGTTACCGCCCACAGGCTGGCCACCAAGACTATGGCGGTGGTGCAATACAGACAAAATTGCCGCAGCACCCCCACCATCAGGTAGAGCATGTACATTTCAAAGGCGGTCATGGCGGAAACCAGACCAAACAGGGCCGGCCAGCGCCACCGCTTCACCAGCGGGATCTCATCCGGCAGCACCGCCAGCGCCAAGACCCCCAAAAAGCCCAGCAGGCCAACTGTTGCCGTCGGGATCCCCAAAAACTCTGCCCAACGGCTGGAGAGCACCAGGTCGCACCCCCCATCCCCTGTGCAGAAAGCGGCAGGCTGATCGGTCAGCTTGGTGTAGGTGAGGTAGGCCGTCAACAGGGATCCCAGGCTGGCCAAGATCGCCAAGATCAGACGGGCATGGCGCTGCAGCCAGGTCTCTTCTTGGGCTTTGAGTTTGAGATAAGAGGCCATGGGGGGGTCAGCAGTTGGACATCCCCGATTATAGTGGGGCGGAGCGGGTCTCGTCCCTGGGCTCCGAGGCAGAAGCGCTGCTCGAGCGCCGCACTTGGGCGGCAAACCTGTCTCCCAGCGGCTCCAGCTCCCAAAAAGATCCCATCTTGGAGTCGGAGATGGGCCGGTCGCAGATCCCCCAGCGGCGACGAAAGTAACGGGCCAGATCTTTTTCGGCCAGAGCCAGATACACTGGCCGGCCATGAGGGCAGGTGTGGGGATTGGCGGTGCGCTGCCAGGCCTCCAGCAACTGTTGCATCTGCTCCAGGGTCAGAGGGATCCCGTTGCGCAGGGCGCCGCGACAGGCCACCGCCACTTGAGCTGATTCGAGGTCAGCACAGCGGCTCAATTCTCGCAGGGATCCCTGAATCTCCTTGGGGTCTTCCGACCACAGGGCCAGAGGCACGCGGCGCACCAGATAGGTGTTGGGGCCAAAGGGCTCCAGCTCCAGACCCAATTGCTCCATTGCTTGGGAGGATAATCCCTCCAGCATGACCGGCGTCTCCAGCTCCACCGGCTGCCAATGCTGTTGGATGTACTCGTAGCGCACCCGCTCGTGGGCCAGGTGCTGCTCCACCAGCCACAGCCCCTGAGGGTGTTCCGCCAAAATGTAAATCCGGTGCAGTTGGGCCAGGGCCTTCAGAGGCGGCAGGGAGCAACCGGCAGCGGGGAGAGCCGGACTTTGCAGGGAGGAAACCCTGTAGATCGACTTGGCCTCGCTGGCGCGGATGAGATGCACAGAGCGGCGGCTGGCTTGCCCGGATCCCGATTGCAGAAGAGCGTGTAGGTGTTGGCGCAACTGCTCCTGTCGGATCTCCGGATCCCGTAGATAGAGCTCACTCTTGGCAGGATGGCGATTCCAGTCCACCTGCTCAGGTGGCAGGCGCAGATGTACCACCACTAGAGGATGGCGGTGGCGGGGCAAGGCGTGCTGAAAGACTGACTGGATCACCCGTTGCCAGTCTGGCATCTGCACAAATCGCCCGTTGACGGCCAGGCGGATCCAATCGGGGCGGGGGCGATGCAGACGATCCGGTAGGCCCAGCACCACTTCCCAATCGCTATCCCCCTCCTGGATCCGCTGATAGCGCAGATCCGAAAGATCCAACTGCGGCAACACCTGCAGCAGCAGATCTTGCAGAGATGTTCCCGGCCAGAGGCTGAGCAGCAGTTGTCCCTCCCGATGCACCTGCCAACTGACCCAAGGATGGGCCAAAGCCGCATTCTGCACCAGGGTTAGAAGCGGGGCAATAGGGGGCACACCTCGACGGCGCAGAGGCCAGTCGGCAAACAAATCCGCCACCGTCACCACCGTTCCCAAGGCAGTGGCCGCCGGCTGCTGGTGGGCCAGCTCCCCCTGTCGGTTGTAGGCGGCCAGCCAGCCGTGGGCATCGTCAGCATGGCGGGTCTGAATGGTCAAGGATCCCAAGCGGGCCAGGCTGTGCAGCGCTTCCCCACGAAATCCCAGGCTGCAACCGTCCAACTTGCTGGTGGTGTGGCGGCGAGCCACCTGCTCCAGCTCCGAACCTGGGATCCCTTGCCCATTATCGGCCACCCGCACCTGCCAGCGACTGGGCCAAATCTCCACCTGAATGCGGGTGGCCTGAGCATCGAGGGCATTTTCCAGCAATTCCCGCAGAGCAGCCCCCAGCGAGTCGATCACCTCTCCCGCCGCCATTTGGGCGATCCGCTCTGGGTTCAGGGGCTGGATTTTGGACATGGAGTGAGTTGAGAAAGCAGACCCTCTTCCTGCCAGCCTGTCGCCGAAAGGCCAACAGCGTCGAGCTTTAGCTTAGCTCTCTCTCTGTTGCCGGTGGACAGCGCCTTGCTAATAATTTTCATTAACTTCAAGGGCCCTCTCAGGCAAAGGGAAGGATT
>NZ_JANSJH010000085.1:0-3654 GCF_047462495.1 Synechococcus sp. H55.2
AATTATTGCGGAACACCCAGACCTCTACCTGTGGCAATATCAAGAACTGTTGCGGAAACGCTTAGAGATTGATGTGAATACTGTCACGATACAAAATTTCTTGAAAAAGTAAGGAATGACTCTAAGAAAGGACTTACCACAGTGCGAGAGTCCAAGAAGAGGAGGTGCAAAGAGGACGACTAGCTTATAGTCAAGAAGTCAGAGATATTCCAGTGGAGGATTTGATTGCTCTCGACCAGACAGGGGTGTGGGAGGGAATGGAACGGGGAGTAGCTCGGAGTTCACGCGGTCAAAGGGCTTATCATTATCGTCAGAGATATAAGGGGGAAAAGCATACTGTTATTGAAGCTATTTCCTTGAGGGGAGTAGTCGGCTGTCGTGTCGTCAAGGGTGGGATGAAGAAAGGGGATTTTTTGGAGTTTTTGAGAAGCGAGTTATGTCCGAAGCTAGATGCGAGGAAGGTTGTGATTATGGACAATTTAAATATTCATAGGAGTCGGGAAGTTGAGGAATTGATTAGGGGGACAGGAGCGCGAATTCTATACCTGCCTGTGTATGCGCCGGAATTGAATCCTATTGAGATGATGTGGTCGGTTTTGAAGCATTTTATTCGGCAGTTTTCCAGAGTTGGGAAGTATAGCCTGGAGCAGATAGTGCAGACTTCTTTACTACTGATTAATCCATCCTGCTTCCGAAGTTGGTTTGCTAAGTGTTGCTACTGTACCCCTTGATTCTTTAACAGGCTGTGCAAGGCAGCAAGAGCAGGGGTAAAGGTGGTGGTGCTGCCTGCCTACAGCTCGCAGACTTGTCACCGGTGTTTGTGGATTGGCCAGCGGGAAGGGAAGCGTTTTCGTTGTGTGAACCCGGCCTGTGGCTAGGAAGGGGATGCAGATTTGAACGGTGCCAACGTCATTGCACTTTTGGTGGCTGCCATAAACCAGCCTGGAGGTCCGTGGTTGGCTTGCCAACTGCAGGGCTACTGTTCGCGTCAGCGGCGCGTAGCGCTAAAACCCCACCCGCCTATGCGGTGGGGTAGTTTATCGATAGCAGGGAGGGCACTGCTGAACCTTGGCAGGGCAACTGGCTGGACTAGTCAGCCGCGGGATCCCTGCGAAGGTGGGTGGACAAGTCGGGGAAAGTCTCCAAGCTGGCCGCCCACTCACCAATGAGGGCGTTGACCCAGTGGGGCAGCTCGTCGTGAGCGCAGTGACCCACCCCTGGCAGCTTCACCAAGGTAAGAGCCGGCTGCCAGCGCTTGAATTGGTCTGCCAAAAAGCTGGGCACCGCCGGATCTTCTTGGCCCCAGAGGAGCAAAATCGGCATTTTGAGGGTGGGCAGCAGGCGCTTGGGGCTGTCGAAGCGGCGGCAAAGGATGGCCCTCAGGCTATCCAAAAACACGTGGGCTGCCCCCGGCTCAAAGGCAGGCCTCTGGAAGATCTGCACCAACTCCTCGTCCACCTGCTCGTCCCGTTTGTAGACATTTTTGATCCAGGCCCGCAGCACCTCGGTTTGTCGCAGCCAGTTAAACAAATGGGGATAGGTGAGCGGGCAGCCCAAAACAGCCAGGATCCCTTCGCAAAGGGCTTGAACCAGGGCATCCCAAGGAGAGGGCAATTCTTCCGGGTGAGGCCCATCGGCACAACTGATCAAGCACAAACCCTTCACCATCTGGGGATAGCGGGCAGCCGCGATCACCCCCACCAACCCGCCGATGGAGTGGCCCACCAGGATGCTGGGCTGTTGGATGTGGGCATACCAAAACTCGTACACCTGCTCCACCCACAGATCGACGCTGTAGGCGATCTCCGGCTTGGCGCTTTTCCCAAATCCCAGCAAGTCAAGGGCATAGACGGGGCGCTGGGATCCCAAGGGAACAATGTTATGGCGCCAATGGCCCACCGAGGCTCCCAAGCCATGGATCAAGATGGCCGGAGCCGCCGTCAAGTTCACCTGGCCCTTGGAGGTTTGGGCGCGACTGGGGGTGTAGGTGAAATGGATAGACCAGCCACGCCAGAGCCAGGTTTGGGAATGGCCATAGCGAGGGAGCACGGCAAGGGGATCCCTGTTGCCGACCGAAGAGGGGGCCGGCGCGAGGGGAGGGGAGCTTGCCCCGCCGACAGCAGCAGAGGGAGAAAAGTTGGGTTCAGGCAAGGGAGGAGCGTGTGACAACAACAGGCCCATCTCCACCAGCATAGACCGATCTTAGCGGCTGCTTCGGGGCGTCTAGAGTGGAACTAAAGGGGCGTTTCTCTCAGGTAACCCTTTTGAGCACAGCTTTTCTGGACGTTCTGCGCGACTTTCCCCGAACAAGACTGCTCGCGTCAGCAGGACGTAGAAACCACCCTAGCCGAACCATGGCTCCGCCTGTGGATCCCACGATGGCTGAGATGATGGATGAGACAGCTTGGATAGACCCCATTACGGCGGCCAGCTTTCGCCAGATCGACCAAGAGATCGGCCCCCACCCGTGGCAAGGAATCCCCTACGAGATCGTGCGCCGCGCCATCCACGCCACCGCCGATTTTGAGCTGCGGGATCGCTTTGTGTTTAGCCCCACGGCGGTCGAGGTGGGGCTGGCGGCCCTGCGGCAGCAAAGGCCCGTGGTGGTGGATGTGAGGATGGTGGCTGCCGGGATCCAAGCTGGCCTTGAGGCGCAGGGGATCCCGCTCTATTGCGCTTTGGACTGGGTGGAAGACCCCCCCGCGGCAGGGCAAACCCGCACTGCCCAGGGGATGATCCAGGTGGCCCGCCGCTACCCGGAAGCCATCTTTGTTGTCGGCAATGCGCCCACGGCGCTGCTGGCGCTGGTGGAAGAGATTCGGGCAGAGCGGATCCGGCCCAGCCTGGTGATCGGGGTGCCGGTGGGCTTTGTGGCCGTGGAGGAGGCCAAACAGGCATTGGCACAAACGGATGTCCCCCAGATTCGGGTGGAGGGCCGCAAAGGCGGATCCCCGGTGGCCGCTGCCATCGTCAATGCTCTGCTGCTGGCCGCTCGCCGGGATCCCATTCCCAACTGACTAGAATTGGAACGACATCTTCAGACCTTTCCCATGACCCCCGAACAAGAGGAGTGGCTGATCCGCAACCTTCAGCTCCAACAAGAACAGCTTCAAGAGCTGCGGGCCGAACAGCAGCGGGCCGCCGAGCGCTTTGAGGCCCAGATGACGGAAATGCGACAGGCCTTTGCAGCCCAGATCGCCGAGATCCGAGCTGAGCAGCAGCGGGCCGCTGAGCGTTTCTCCGCCGAGATCGCCGAACTCCGGGCCGAGCGGCAACAAGCTGCCGAGCGCTTTGAGGCCCAGATGACGGAAATGCGGCAGGCCTTTACAGCTCAGATCGCCGAGATCCGGGCCGAGCGGCAACAAGCCGCCGAGCGCTTTGAGGCCCAGATGACGGAAATGCGGCAGGCCTTTGCAGCCCAGATCGCCGAGATCCGAGCCGAGCAGCAGCGGGCCGCCGAGCGTTTCTCCGCCGAGATCGCCGAGATCCGGGCCGAACAGCAGCGGGCCGCCGAGCGCTTTGAGGCCCAGATGACGGAAATGCGGCAGGCCTTTACAGCCCAGATCGCCGAGATCCGAGCCGAGCAGCAGCGGGCCGCCGAGCGTTTCTCCGCCGAGATCGCCGAGATCCGGGCCGAACAGCAGCGGGCCGCCG
>NZ_JANSJH010000085.1:3754-10795 GCF_047462495.1 Synechococcus sp. H55.2
GAGCGTTTCTCCGCCGAGATCGCCGAGATCCGGGCCGAACAGCAGCGGGCCGCCGAGCGCTTTGAGGCCCAGATGGCTGCAATGCGAGCCGAGCGGCAGGCCATCGAAGCCCAGCTCCAGACCGAAATCCAGGAGATCCGGGCGTTAATTCAGCACAACCAGGAGCGGATTCGCCAGAACGAAGAGCGGGGAGATGAGCTGGAGAGGGCCATCCAGGAGTCTCGCCGCGATATGCAGGCCGGGTTTGCCGAGCTGAGGGAAGCGCAAGCCATGATGATGGAGCAATTTCGGGAGCGGGATGGCCGCCTGATCGAGGCTCATCTGGGCTTTATTCGGGAAATGCGGGAGATGCAGCGGGAAGTAGCGGAGCTGCGCCTGGATTTTCTCAACCACATGCGCCAGTACCACCCGCCTGTCGAACGCTAGATGGCGAGCCGGTTGCCTCAGCTTGCGGTCGTAGGGGTAGCTGGAGATGGCTCGGTGGCCTCTTGGGCGATTCCCCCCCTCTCCCAAGCGCAAACCCTGGCCGGGCCCCCCAGCCTGCTGCAGCACTTTGCCGACCATCCGGCTCGCCAGATCCGGCTTACTGGATCGGTGGAAAGTTGGATCCCGCTTTTGCAAAAGGAGCTGGCACAGGGATCCCTGGTTTTATTGGCCAGCGGGGATCCCCTGTTTTTTGGGATTGGGCGCCTGCTGACCCAGTATTTCCCGGCGGAGCAACTGGCTTTTTACCCCCAAGTCAGCTCGGTGCAGTTGGCCCTCAACCGCCTGCAGATCCCCTGGCAGGAGGCCACCATTCTCAGTCTGCACGGGCGGGGAATGGAGCCGTTGGAACCCGCTCTCAAACAGGGATCCCCTGTGATTGTGGTGCTTACCGACCCAGAGCACACGCCAGCCAGCTTGGCCCAGTTCATTGCCGACCTGCGGTTGCCGGTGCGCTACCAGGGCTGGGTATGCAGCCAACTGGGATCCCCCCACGAGCAGATCCTGCCTCTGCAGGAAGGTGAGAACTCCGCTTTCCCCAGCCCCAATCTGGTGGTGTTGCGCCGCGTTGACCCGGAACCGGATCCCCGCCGCTGGCCCCTAGTCGGGATCCCCGACGACCAGTTCCACACCTTTCCCGACCAGCCCGGCCTGATCACCAAGCAACCCATCCGCCTGCTCACCCTGGGGGCCTTGCAATTGCCGCGGCAGGGAGTGGTGTGGGATGTCGGGGCCGGCACCGGCTCCGTGGCCGTAGAGATCGCCCGCCTCTCCCCCCAGCTCCAGGTCTATGCCGTTGAGCGCAACGCCATGGGTATTTGTCTCATCCGGCGCAACCGCCAACGCTTCGGCCTGGAGAACCTGCACGTGATCCCCGGGGCAGCGCCCCAGGTGCTGGCCGACTTGCCGGATCCGGATCGGGTGTTGCTGGGGGGAGGCGGCAAAGGGATCCGCGATCTGCTGCCGGTGGTGGCGGCCCGCCTGCAGCCTGAGGGGATCTTGGTGGCCAACTTTGCCACCCTGGAAACCTGCAGCGAAACCCTGCAATGGCTGCGCTCGCAGGGCTGGCAGGTGCGGCTAGAACACATCCAGATCTCCCGCTCCACAGCCCTGGCAGAAGGCACCCGCTTCGCCCCCCTTAACCCCGTTTACCTGCTGCAGGGGATCCCTTCAACTTTGCAATCTCGCTGAACCCCCTCCTTTGGGGTGGGGGGTGAGAGAAAAATTACCCCTCATCCTCCTCGTCGGTGGTGAACCCGGGTCGGTACAGATAGGAGGGGCGATTGGTCTTCTTAATTTGGTCTTTGAGGGATTCTAGGTCGATGTAGCGATCTGCCAAGTTGATCAGTTGGTCGCTGGTCATGGAACGCAAGCTGACCACCTCCACCCGTGCCCCTTGGTAGCTGACGGCATTGACCGCGTAGGCCAAATCCCCATCGCCGCTCACCAGCACTGCCGTCTCGTACCAACGCACCAGCGACAACATGTCCACAGCAATTTCCACATCTAGGTTGGCCCGCTTGGATCCATCGGGCAGTTGGGTCAGCTCTTTGGTAACCACGCGGTAGCCGTTGCGACGCATCCAGAGCAAAAACCCCTGCTGCTTTTCGTTGTTGCGATCGACGCCGGTGTAGAAAAAAGAGCGCAGAAGGGGAGAACGGCCGGTTAGCGTCTTCAGCAGGCGGGTGTAGTCGATCTCAATGCCCAGTTGCAGAGCGGCATAGAACAGATTGGATCCGTCGATGAAGATGGCCACACGACCACGGTTGTCCTGCAACGGATCCGAAGGCTGAAAGCCGGGATCGGGGTCAAGACGCAACATTCGGCTTTTCTTCTCCAAGTGGTTTTGGCAAAGGGATAGAAAAAGGTAAGGTATTAAAGGATATATGAACAAGGCATCGGCAAAAAAAGGCCCTGGCCGGGGAGATACGTCATTTACCCTAGCGCAGGAAACACCCCACCCCTGGAAGACTTCCAAAATCCTAAAGAAAAAATACTTATCGGAGAGCTCTTGCGAATGACAGGCCAACAGGGGGCGCTGCCCTATCGTTTCCCGACCTCCCTGCACAGAGGGGTGTTGCGCAGCCGCTACAAGCGCTTCTTTGCCGAGGTGGAGCTGGAAAATGGGCAACAGGTAACCGCTCACTGCCCCAACACCGGGCCGATGACGGGGGTTTGCCAGGTAGGGGCACCTGTGTACCTCTCCCATCACCCCGATCCCAAGCGCAAATTGGCCTACACCTGGGAGATGATCCAGGTGGAAGGAGTGTGGGTGGGGATCAACACCGGCCTGCCCAATCGCCTGGTGGAATGGGGGCTGGAACAAGGGTGGTTTCCCCAGTTGGCGGGGTTTTCTCGTTGGCAACGGGAAGTGACCTGCGGCAGGAGCAAAATCGACTTCCTGCTGATAGGAGACTCTGGCTTGGCCTACCTAGAGGTTAAAAATACCACCTGGGCCGTGGGATCCCGCGCCCTCTTCCCGGATACGGTGACGACTCGCGGGCAAAAACACCTGGAAGATTTGATTGAGATCCGCCGGCAAGGGCAGCGGGCTCTGCTGCTGTACTGGATCAACCGTGCCGATTGCACCGAGTTCGCCCCTGGCGCAGAACGGGATCCCCGCTATGCCCATCTGTTTCGCCAGGCGCTGCAGGCGGGGGTCGAGGTGTTGCCCTACCGGATCGCGGTCTCGCCCCAGGGGATCCATCCCCTGGGTTTGGCCAAAATGGTGGCCTGAGCGTTGTCTTGGGAACCTGCTGCTATGCAAGTGGCCACCTGGAATGTCAACTCCATTCGCACCCGGTTGCCGCAAGTTTTGGCTTGGCTAGACAAGCAGGGATCCCTGGATGTGCTCTGCTTGCAGGAGACCAAGGTGGTGGATGAGGACTTTCCCCGCGCCCCCTTTGAGGAGCGAGGCTTTCATGTGGAGGTGTACGGGCAAAAGTCCTACAACGGCGTGGCCGTAATTAGCCGGGAGGTGCCGGAGAAGGTGGAGCGGGGGTTTGGCGCGCTGCTGTCGGCGGCTGCAGACCTGGACGAGCAAAAGCGGCTGATCGGCGCCCTCTACCACGGGATCCGCATTCTCAACCTCTACGTGCCCAACGGCGAGGCGGTGGGATCCGACAAGTACGCCTACAAGTTGCGCTGGCTGGCCACGCTGAAGGACTACCTGGCCGTTGCCCTCAGCCAAGGGGATCCCATCTTGCTCTGTGGGGACTTTAACATTGCCCTGGAAGACCGCGATATCTACGATCCCCAAAAGGCCGGAGAAATCATGGCCTCGGAGCCAGAACGGCAGGCCCTGCGGGAGATCCTGGCTTTGGGGTTTGAGGATGCCTTTCGCAAGTTTAACCCGGATCCCGGACATTTTAGCTGGTGGGACTACCGGGCCGGAGGGTTTCAGAAGAATCGCGGCTGGCGCATCGACCACCTCTACCTTTCTCCCCCGCTCCAGGACAAGGCCACTGCCTGCTGGATCGACGTCGAGCCGCGGCGGCTACAAAAGCCCAGCGACCATGCCCCTGTGGTTGTGGAGCTGGCGGTCTGAAATCCCCAGGCCGCTCCCTTGCCAATCTTTTCTCGAGACAAGAGCGGCTATCTACGCTAGGCTGGTAGATGTTAACGAATGTATCGGGCTACCGCCATGGCGCTCTTTGGTTTTGGCAAACTGAGCAAGAAGCTGACCTTGCCCACGCCGGAAGAGGCTTTGCCGGGCCGCTCCGAGCCAATGGCAATCGTTAACCGGCACTACGTCAAGGGCACGCCCCTAAAGCCCCCTTTTCCCGAGGGCATGGAGCTGGCCCTGTTCGGCATGGGCTGCTTTTGGGGAGCGGAGCGCAAGTTTTGGCAGTTGCCCGGGGTGTTCACCACTGCCGTGGGCTACGCTGGCGGGTATACCCCCAACCCCACCTATGAGGAGGTTTGCACCGGTTTGACTGGCCACAACGAGGTGGTGCGGGT
Organism: Synechococcus sp. H55.2; assembly: GCF_047462495.1. NCBI lineage: Bacteria > Bacillati > Cyanobacteriota > Cyanophyceae > Synechococcales > Synechococcaceae > Synechococcus > Synechococcus sp. H55.2. The sequence goes on from NZ_JANSJH010000085.1 coordinate 8,198, forward strand.
GGTTTACGATCCCAGCCAGATTAGCTACCTGCAGCTTTTGAAGGTGTTTTGGGAAAACCACGATCCCACCCAAGGGATGCGCCAGGGCAATGATGTGGGCACCCAGTATCGCTCCGGCATCTACGTCTATTCCCCGGCACAACGGGAGCTGGCGGAAAAAACCCGCGATCTCTACCAGCAGGCTCTGAGCGCCCACGGCTACGGCCAAATCACCACTGAGATCCTGGACGCCCCAGAGTTCTACTACGCCGAAGACTACCACCAGCAGTACCTGGCCAAAAACCCACGCGGCTACTGCGGCCTGGGGGGCACCCAGGTTTGTCTGCCCGAGATCCTCACCGAGTCTGTCTAAGCCACACCCTAGCCGATGACGGTCATGGCTGCCCTCACCCCCGGCCCCTCTCCCTCAGGGAGAGGGGGGTTAGAGCGTTGATTGCAAGGATCCCAAAAGATGTCTAGAAGATGCGGCGGGAAGGGGATCCCCGCTCCAGCAGCTCCTTGGCCACCAGGGTTACCACCGCCAGCAAGGAGAGCACCACTGCCGCCGCATAGGCCGAGCCCGTGGCATAGCTGCGGTAGGCATCTTCCACAAATAAGGGAAGGGTCTGGGTGCGGCCAATGATGTTGCCAGAGACCACCGCGACAGCGCCGAACTCCCCCATGGCGCGGGCATTGGTCAGGATGACCCCGTACAGGAGTCCCCAGCGGATGTTGGGTAGGGTGATGCGCCAGAAGATCTGCCAGGAATTGGCCCCCAGGGTTTTGGCGGCTTCTTCTTCCTCGCTGCCGGCCTCTTCCAACACCGGCAGTACCTCCCGCACCACAAAAGGGAGCGTGATGAAAGCCGTGGCCAGCACAATGCCCGGAAAGGCAAAGATGACCCGCAGGTTCCAGGATCCCAGCCAACCCTGACGGCCAAAGAGGAGCACCAGCATCAGGCCGGCCACCACCGGGGAAATGGAAAAGGGCAGATCGATCAAGCTGAGCAGCAAAGCCCGCCCCGGAAAACGGCGGCGAGCCAAGGCCAAGGCGGCGCAGAGGCCAAAAAAAGTATTGAGGGGAACAACAACCAGCGCCGTCAGCACCGTCAATCGGAGGGCGCTGAGCAGCTCCCGCTCGGTCAGGTGCTGGAGAAAAGCTGGGATCCCTTCTCGAAACGCCTGATAAAAGATGTTCACCACCGGGATCCCAAGCAGCAGGGCGATGTAGAGCCCGACAATGCCGATCAACAGGCCCGACAGCCAAGGGTTTGTCGATGGCTCCGGTTGGACACCCGCTATCCCGTCAGGTTTCATGGCGACTTCCCCAGGCTTGCAGAAGGTTAATCACCACCAGCGACAAGAACGAGATCCCCAGCATCGCCGTCCCGATCACCGTTGCCCCGGCATAGTCGTACTGTTCCAGCCGCTGGATCACCAGCACTGCCGCGATGAGATCCCGGAAGGGGATGCTAGAGGCGATGATAACAATGGAGCCATATTCACCCACAGCACGGGAAAACCCTAGGGCCACGCCGGTCAACACGGCGGGCAAAATCTGGGGCAGCACCACCCGCCAGAAGGTCTGCCAGCGGGAGGCGCCCAAGCTCCAGGCCGCCTCTTCCACATCTCGTTCCAGCTCCTGCAGCACCGGCTGTACCGTCCGCACCACAAAGGGAAAAGAGATAAACAGCATCGCCACCCCCACCCCCAGCCGGGTAAAGGCAATGCGGATCCCCAAGGGGGCCAAAAGGGATCCAATCCAGCCGTTGCTGCTGTAAACGGTTGCCAGGGTGAGGCCGGCCACAGCCGTGGGCAGGGCAAAGGGCAGATCGATCAACCCCTCGAGGAGCTTTTTGCCGGGGAAGGCGTAGCGCACCAACACCCAAGCCGTCAGGGTGCCCATTACGCCGTTAACCAAAGCCGCCAGCAGCGCGGTTACAAAAGTAACCTCATAGGCGGAGAGGGCCACCGGATCCGTCGCGATCCGCCAGAACTCCGCCCAGCCGACGCTGCTGGACTTGGCGATCAAGGCCGCCAGCGGCAAGGCCAACATCAGGAAGAGATAGCCCAAGCTCAGCCGCCACGGCCAAGACAGTTGAAACCCGGCTTGCTGCAACTTTCCTCAAGCTCCCAGCGACATCGGACTCCGTCCCGCCATTGCCAGCGGGGTCATGGCAGTTTTCTTATCGTTTTTTTTGAGGGGAAAGGCCTTGACCACCTTGGGGCGGACATAGACCTGCTGCCCCACCTGCAGCGGCTGGCTGGCATATTGCTCGCGGCTGAGGTGGGCCCACAGGGATCCGCCATCGCTGAGAATCAGCTCCGCCTGGATCTCCCGCCCCAGGTGGATGATCTCTTTGACCCAAGCCGAGACGCCGCTGCTATTGGGGTTGACCTCGATCTGCACATCGTGGGGGCGCAAGAAGAGCTGGTGCGGGCCCGCCTGGGCCTCGGGAAGCTGGCAAGATAACAGGGAGCGGGGAGAGAGCTCGTTGACCGGGCCGATGAAGCTCATGACAAAGGGAGTGGCCGGGTGATCGTAGATCTCGGCAGGGGATCCCACCTGTTCGATCCGCCCCTGGTTCATGACCACGATCTGGTCGGCTACCTCCATGGC
>NZ_JANSJH010000085.1:10895-12457 GCF_047462495.1 Synechococcus sp. H55.2
ATGTTCTGCCGCACCGTCATGTGCTTGAACAGGGCGTAGTGCTGGAAGACAAAGCCGACGTTGCGCTCCTGGACGCTGGCATGGGTGGCATCCCGCCCGGTGAGGAAAATCCGCCCCGTGTCCGGCTTTTCTAGGCCGGCAATCAGGCGCAAGAGGGTAGATTTGCCGGAACCCGACGGCCCCAACAGGGCAACCAGGGATCCCGTGGGAATGGTGAGATCCGTAGGGTGGAGAGCCTGAAACTGCCCAAAACGCTTCGATACCCCTGCAATGGTGATGCCCATAGGTTCTGCCTAGCTAAGGGTTGGCCGGATGGCGCTGCCTATCCCTGAGGAGGTAGGGAGCCTCTAATCTACGGTAAACCTGTCAACAAACCGTTGATACTGCTCCCAGGATACCTTGAATGGGGATGCAAAACAAGGGAGGCTCCCTACAACCCAGCTTGGATGCGGTCAAACACAGCCCCATCGGCAAAGAAGCGGTTTTGGATCGCCGCCCAGCCGCCCAGGTCGGCGACGGTCACCAGCTTCTCGATGGAAGGGTACCGCCGGGCAAACTCTTGCGCCACCGTCGGCTCCACCGGACGGAAACCCACCTCGGCAAAGGCCCGCTGCGCTTCTGGAGTAAACAGGTAGTTCACAAAGGCTTCGGCCACGGCGCGGGTTCCTTTTCGCTCCACCGTGGCATCCACCACGGCTACGGGGTTGTCGATGGAAATGTTGGGATCCGGCACCACGTAGGGCAAGGGCTGGCCGCGCAGGCCGGCCAGGATCACCTCCTGTTCGTAGGTGAGCAGGGCATCCCCCTGCCCTTTTTGGAAAAAGACATCGGTGGCTTCCCGCGAGTCCCGCGGCAGGACGCGGACATTTTTGTAGACCTGGGTGGTGAAGGCCAGGGCCTGAGGTTCAGGGACAGCACTCCAGAGGGCCAAAAAGTTCCAGCGGGCGCCCCCTGAGGTTTTGGGGTTGGCGGTAACCACCTGCAAGCCAGGCCGGGCCAGGTCCAGCCAAGAGTGGATAGCGTGGGGGTTGCCCTGCCGCGTGACGATCACCACCACCGAGCGGGTAACGATCCCTTGGTTGGGCGTGCGGCTTTCCCAGTCCGGTCGAACGAGACCGGCAGCCACAATGCGCTCCACATCCAGGCCCAGGGCCAGAGCCACCACATCGGCATCCAGCCCGTCAATGACCGCCCGCGCTTGTGTGGCCGAGCCGGCATAGCTGCTTTCTACGCGCACCTGTTGGCCGGTCTGGGCCAGCCAGTGGGCCTCAAAGGCAGGGATGATCTGCCGGTAGGCATCGCGGGTCACCGCAAAAGAAGCTAGGAGAATCCTCACTTCCCCTTGGGATCCCACCCCACAGCCGCCCAGCCCCAGCAGAAGTCCCAGGAGCAGGGATCCCACCGCCAGCCACCGCCCCACTCTCCCAAACCAGACCACCGCGACAGGTGAGGGGATCCCCAATGGGTTCCCTGCTGTCCCTTCCATGTTCACCCCTATCCCCAAAAACTTCTCCACTTCTGTGTCCCTCACCCCCGGCCCCTCTCCCAAAGGGAAATTGCCC
>NZ_JANSJH010000086.1:0-6520 GCF_047462495.1 Synechococcus sp. H55.2
AGAGGGCGTCACCCAGAGCTTCATTCAAGAGAAAAGGAGCGACCTCAGCCCCCCCCTCTGACTTTGCAGCCGTTCCTTCTGTACCCACCTCACCGGCAGCACTCTCTTGGTGAAGAGGCTGAACCAGCCGCTCGTCCAAGTTAAAGCGCCGCAGCCCCCGAATGACCGCTAGGCGGGCAACCGTGGCCACCGCCCAGCCCACCACCAGCAGCACCAGGGCTCCACCCAGCCGCGGCAGATAGACAAAGATTTCGCCTAAAAACCGATTGAGCGGATCGGAGACGGCCTGAAGCTGTAGGGCATTCAGCACCGCCACCAACACAAAAGCCAGGATGATCCAGTAAACAGCAGCGGCCACCCAGCGCTCCGTTTGCGGCAGCTTCTCGCCAGGCTTTTGCCCCAAAACCCAAGCAGCCAGGCGGTTATCGAGCTGCGTCCGCTTGAGCAGCCCCCGAACGCCGAAGGCCACCGCCGTGGCCACGATCCAACCCAGAATTAGGATGAAAATCGCCGCCAGCAGATTGGGCATAAAATCGATAAGCCTGGACCAAAGATTGACAAAAAAAGAGACAGTCTCATCTCTAAAAGTGTTTACAGGGGTGTCCATAATTACCCTCACAGCCTGAAATGCTCAGGATGCACAAATGATAAAAGTAGGTTAGCCTGAAGTGCTTCCTTGGGCAAGCTGGGTTTGTCTGGGAGAAAGCCTCAAATGTCAAAAGAAACGGCAGGTCTTGAAACAAAGCTTTACATCTATCCACAGGCGGCAAGGGTTGAGCCAAGCTGCAGGGGTTCTGCCCAAGAAAATTTAAGGTTTAGGTGTATAGGGGAAAACTTTTGCAGTTCTTTAGCTTAATCGGCGGGAAGCTCCGCACTGTATTGGTGAATTGTGTTGACTCAAGAGCCAATCAGTGTCGGGATGAAAGCCGTTCGTCCTACACTTGAGGAGAACAAGTTAAATCTCTGGAGAGGTTCCCGCCGTGGGTCGCACGGTGGCCGCACGCTGAGACCTCTGTACAAACAAGTCTGTGAAGCGTGAAGCCGTACTCTATCTAAGTTGTGTTTACTCAACGAAGATGAGTGTCGGGAGTCGTTCACCTGCTTTTCACCGTTGTCCAGAGGGCGTCGATGAGGCGCAGCTCTTCCCCTGACAGCACCTTGAGGTAGCCCAGTTTGGCAAAGGTTTCTTCATCGGGGTAGATGGCCGGATTTTTCCGATCTTCCGGATCGATCAGGGGCAGCGCTGCGGCGTTGGGGGTGGCGAAGCGGTTGTGGTTGCTCAACTGGGCGCCGACCTCGGCATCCAAAATGAAGTTGATGAAGCGATTGGCCAGCTCAGGATTGGGGGCTTTGGCAGGGATGGCCATCACGTCCAGCCAAATGTGAGCGCCCTCGCGAGGGACGAAATAGCCGATATTGGGGTTTTCTTCGGTCGCCTGCAGCGCGTCGCCACTGTAGACAATCGCCACATTGGCCGTTCCGGAGACGAGTTGATTTTTGCCTCCTACGCCTCCGATGAGGCCGGCGCTGCGGCGTTTGGTCTCGATCAAAAGCTGCTGGATCTGCTGCAGTTCGGAGCGAGCAGTGGTGTTGATATCGAAGCCCAGGTAGAGGGCTGCCGCGGCAATCATGGAGCGCATCTCATCGATCATCACAAAGGGGCCGTACTGCTGCTGCGGGTCGAAAATCAATCCCCAAGAGCGCTCGAAGTTTTCCGGCAGGCGGTCTTTGCGGTAGCCGATGCCGGTGGTGCCCCACTGGTAGGCAGCGGTGTAGGTGTTCTCTGGGTCGAAGGGCAGGTCGACAAATTTCTCGCCCAGGTTGCTCAGGTTGGGAATCAGGTCTTTGTTAAGAGGCTGCAGCAGGCCCAGCTCCACCATGTTGGGCACAACGTAGTCGGTGGGCACGACGATGTCGTACTGGCTGACGCCGCCCCCCCGCAGCTTGGCGATCATGTCCTCGTTGGATTCGTACACACTCACCACCACGCGGCTATTGGTGGCTTTCTCAAAAGCCGTGAGAATGTCGGGATCAATGTATTCTGACCAGATGTAGAGGTTGAGGGTCTGCCTCTGGGCAGGGGTGGCATGGGGCCAAAACAGAGCCAGGATCAGCACACAAAAGGCCAGGGTTGTAGCCGAGGCAATCCACTTTTTCATGAGGTTTCTCCAACTGGGAAAAGTTGAAGACATCGTATCTGCTTTGTCTTAAGTTTTTGGGAGCGGCATGGCTATATGTCGCATGTTGTGAATGTGCTTCTGTTCGGCCAAAACTCTACCCGTGGCTGCGGGGATCCGGCTGATTGGGGAGGGTGGGTCTACTCCGCTCCAGCTCAGACACCGGCCCAATACTGGTCAACTGCAGAGGCTGCCCAGTGGCCAGAGCCAACACATTGGCCCGCAAAATCGACGGCGGCTGTTCTCCAATTGCCGATCCCAGCACCTCTCCCTGCCGATCCAAAAACAGAAAATGCGGGATCCCGTTTACCCGGTAGCGGCTCAGCTCCGGCAGCCACTTGGGATTATCCACATTGAGCATGACAAAGTTGACTTGATCGGCAAATTCCTTTTTTAGGTCGGCCAAGAGAGACGCCATCGCTCGACAGGTGGTGCACCAATCGGCATAAAACTCCACCAAAGAAGGTTTGCCGTTGGCTTGAGCTTGCTCCCAAGGTATGGCCTCTTGGGCCAGAGCTTCTAGGTGGGTGCCTGCCTGACGACTTTGGCTAGCCAAAAACAGGCCAGCCGCCATGACCACCGCCACCAGGGCAACCAGCCCGTTGCGCAGCCGTTCTGTCCAGTTTTCCCTCATGGTTCATTACCTCGCGATCGGCACATCTGGTGGATCTGGCTCTCACCGTTTTAGCATCCCAGCCTGTCCTGCCGGCTCCGGCCAGAGCAACATTTTGGGCCGGGATCCCGGCTGGAGAAGAGGGCCAGGTGAGCGATAATGGGTGCGGCGTTTGACCGATGGCTCAGCGATGCGCATCTCCTTGAAGTGGCTGCGAGAACTGGTGGATTTCCAACTTGCACCGGAAGAACTGGGGGAAGCCCTCACCCTGGCAGGGTTTGAGGTGGAAGAGATCGAAGATCGCCGCAGTTGGGCAGACGGCGTCGTTCTGGGCAGGATCTTGGCTGCCGAGCCTCACCCCAACGCCGACAAGCTGCAGGTTTGTCAGGTGGATTTGGGATCCGATCGGCCTGCAACCATTGTCTGTGGAGCCGCCAACGCTCGCGCCGGGATCCTCGTAGCGGTGGCCACGCCCGGCACCTATTTGCCCGCCATCTCCCTTACCATTGCCAAAGCCGACAAGCGCGGGGTGATCTCGGAGGGCATGATCTGTTCTTTGGCCGAGCTGGGACTGGAGAAAGCTTCGGCAGGGATCCACGAATTTCCGCCCGATTTGGATCTCAGCCTGCACCCGCTTGGCTCTGATGTGCGCCCGCTGCTGGGCCTGGACGATGTGGTGCTGGATCTGACTTCCACCGCCAACCGCGCCGACGCCCTGAGCATGGTGGGGATCGCCCGCGAGGTGGCCGCCCTCACCCGCAGCCCGCTGCACCTGCCGCCCATCAAGCCTCTGCAGGCCCAGCCCATCCCCAACTTTCAGTTGCGCATTGCTGACGCCAAAGCCTGCCCCGCCTACAGCGGCGTGTTGATCGAAGGGGTGAAAGTTGGCCCCTCCCCCGACTGGCTGAAACACCGACTGGCCGCCGCCGGGATGCGCCCCATCAACAATGTTGTGGATATTACCAACCTGATCCTGCTGGAGTGGGGCCAGCCCCTGCACGCTTTCGACTGGGATCGCCTGCTCCAGGTCATGGGCAAGAAAAAGCCCACCCTTGAAGTGCGCCTGGCCCAACCGGGAGAAACCTTGAAAACCTTGGACGGCCACACCCGCACCCTGCAGCCCGACAGCCATCTCATTGTGGCCGGCGGCCAACCGGTAGCCTTGGCCGGGGTCATGGGAGGGGAAGAGACCGAAGTCAGCTCGACCACCACCCGCATCTTTTTGGAAGCAGCCCTCTTCGATCCGGCGGTGACGCGGCGCTCGGCCCGCTCCCACTCGCTGCGCACCGAGGCTTCCACCCGTTATGAGCGAGGCGTGAACTTTGCCACCCTCGATCAGGCTCGGGATCGGGCGGTAGAGCTTATTTTGGAGCTGGCGGGCGGATCGGTAGTAGGCCTTACCCGCTTCGACCAACGTCCGCCTTTAGAGCGCACCTTGAAGCTGCGGCTGTCGCGGCTGATCGATGTGTTGGGGGACGAGGTGCAGGCAGCGGATGTGGAAGAGATCTTGTCTGCTTTGGGCTTTCGGCTCTCTCGCTGCGAGGAGGTCAGCTCCCGGAGTGCCCTCTCCCCCGCCACCGAGACGGCAACTGTGGCCCGCTGCGTTTGGCAGGTCGCCGTTCCCCCCTATCGCCTGCGGGACATTGAGCGGGAGATCGACCTCATCGAAGAGTTTGCCCGTCTCTACGGCTATGACCGCTTCTCGGAAACCTTGCCCACCGAGCCGCAGGTGGGATCCCTTTCGACACGAGAAACATTCACGCGCCAGATCCGAGAGGTGCTGCGCGGCATTGGCCTGACGGAGGTGTACCACATCTCCCTCTGTCCGGCGGAAGAGGACAGCTCCCTGGTGAAAATCGCCAATCCGCTTTCGCCGGAGTACTCCGCTGTGCGCAAGGCGCTGCTGCCCGGCCTGGTGGAGGCCTTCCGCTTCAACTGGGATCAAGGCAACGGCCCGCTACAAGCTTTTGAGATTGGCCGTGTCTTTGCCCATGCCCTGCCCACCAGCCCCCACCCTTACCAAGAGGCCGAGCATGTCGGCGGCATTATGGGCGGGGATCCCAATCCCCACGATTGGCAACACCGCAACCGACCCATGGACTGGTTTGAGGCCAAGGGGCTGCTGGTCTCGGCGCTGGAGCGGCTGGGATTTGGCCCGGAGTTGCGTCTGGATCCCCCTGAGGCGCAATCGCCGCTGCTGCACCCCGGTCGTCAGGCCGGCCTGTGGATCGCAGGATCCCGCATCGGCTTGTTCGGCCAGTTGCACCCCCGCCTTTGCCAGGAAAAGGGCCTGCCGGATCAGGTCTATGGGTTTGAGTTGCAGTTGGATCCCTTACTGGAAAGCCTGGAGAGACGAGGCATTGTGCAATTTGCTCCCTTTTCGCCTTTTCCTGCTGCCGATCGGGATATCGCCTTCTTTGCGCCGCTTGACCTCACGGTTGGCGAGATCGAGAAAGTCATTCGCCAAGCCGGCGGAGAACTTCTCCAATCGGTGCAGCTTTTCGACGAGTACCGTGGCCAAGGAGTACCTGAGGGGCAGCGCAGCCTTGCCTTTCGCCTGGTGTACCGCGCTGCCGATCGCACCCTGACAGATGCGGAGGTAGAAGCCCTGCAAAACCAGGTGAGGGCCCAGTTGGCAAAACAATTTCCGGTTACCTTGCGCAGCTAAGTGACCGCTTCATGCCCCAACCGCTATTCGCCCCCCCTCTCCCACAAGGGGAGAGGGGAGTTGGAGATCAACACCTTTCTCTACAGTTGCCGCCGCTCTCTTCTGGCTTCAATGTCAAAAATCAACATGACCTATAACAAACGGCTGCTGCGCGCTTTCCAGTCCAGCTTTTGATCCAGAAGAAACTCCAAGTGAGGCAGATAGGCTTTACAGCTATGCTCTCCTGAACCGATTAGGTGAGTGGCATTGAGGTTTTCAATTCTGGGGTGAAACTCTCTAATTGGCTTGATCCCACAGGGGCTGCGGTTGAGGGAAGGGGCTTTGAAGACGTAGGCCAGAACCCAATCGTCTTCGTTGTAGATATTCACCAACTTTCCGGTGATATTTTCTATATGTAGACTCCAGTTCTTATCGGCCTGCCTCCTAACAGCACCGCTGAGCAAGATAACATCTTTAAGACGCCGATCTGCAGTCTGGGGCCAACCGCGCATGATGTAGTAGGCTACCCTTGCCCCCAAAGAAAACCCCATCAGGGTAATCTGCCTTTCCGGCAAAGCAGAGAGCAGGGGATAGGCGTACTTCAGTCCCACTTCTTTGGCCTTTGCTTTGTGGGCTTCCCAGTGGGCAAGTAGTCCTACCCCTAGCTTCAGAGGGGACAAGGTCAAACTCGCCGGGTTGGAAGCATCCCACCAAAGGTAGTACAGGGATCCCTGCCATCCGGCACGTCGGAGTGTTTCCCACAACAGTCTTTTTTCCCAAGGTTGGGTTTCACCTTCGCTAAGGAAACCGTTGATGAAAACTAGGGCCTCGTCCCAACCCAGGGAGGGTTCAATACAGATCAAATAAGGCTCATGATGGGTAAATTCTTCGAAAATATAGTCTTTAATCTTTTCAACAATAATTTCTGTAACTTTCTGGCTGACTTCGAAAGTGGCTTGACCCGTGCCAAGAAGAATTTCTCCAACTTTTTGGATGGTATCGATACCTGTACCAATGACAGTTTGCGCAACTGACCCGGTAACCTTGCCTATATCAAAGGCGGTCTCTACAACTTTTCCGCCA